>NZ_DCRI01000108.1:0-41817 GCF_002324975.1 Acinetobacter sp. UBA1496
TGCTGCTTGAATCCGCCAACCGTAATAAAAAAGCACCCTATTGGGTGCTTTTTTAATTTGTCATTCTTACTTTTTCGGAGCAGGTACAGAAGCCTCGGTAGTAATGTTCACTGTAATTTTATCGCCCACATTTGGAACATAGCCGCCTACCCCAAAGGCTGAACGGTTAAATGAAGTGGTTGCATTAAAACCAATCGTTTGTAATTTGGTCATTGGATGTACGCCTTGTTTATTTAAAACTGCATCCAGTACCACAGGTTTAGTGACATCTTTCACGGTTAAGTTACCGGTGATTTTGTATTTGTTTTTGCCTAAAGCCTGAACTTTAGTACTTTTAAAAGTGATATTCGGATATTTGGCAGCATCAAAAAATTCTGCTGTCTTAATATGGTCATCCAGCGCTTTCACATTCGTATTAATGCTTGCAACCGGGATATTCACATTGACCGAAGAATTCGCAGGTTTTTCATTATCAACATTAATCGTACCCTGTATATCACTGAAGTTTGCAGATGGTGTAGAGAAACCAAAGTGGCTCCAAGAAAAAACCGTTGCTGAATGAGTCGGGTCAATCGTATAAGCCACTGGTTTTGCCATAGAAAATGTTGCTACAGATGCGACCGCCAAGCCTAATGCTAATGTTTTTAAATTCATGTTTTTATCTCACGTTTTGGATGTTATTAAGTGTATAGAATCTGGAACCGTTTACAGCCTTAAAGATAAAACGTTTTGTTGCAGCAATGAAACGATAAAATTGTAAGTTATTTTTTTAATTTTTGAGCTTTAATCCATACGGTACTGAATAAATCCAGTTTTCTTGGCGACTTTGTTATACAACGCTTGCGCCTGATGATTTGATTCCTGAGTCAGCCAGTAAACCCGGTCGCAATTACGCTGCTGCGCTACCTGATAGACATGCTGAATCAACTTTCGCGCCACGCCCCGTCCGCGATAGTCCGGATAGGTAAATAGATCCTGCAAATAAGCATATGGTCTTACTGTCCAGCTACTGTTATGCTCGATGACATGCACAATCCCAACGACCTTTTCATCAATCAAGGCCGCAAAACCGTACATTGAATCTAATTCATAATTGGTTAATTTATCCCAGGTATTTTTACTTACCTCATCCGAAATTTGCGTTTGATAAAAGCGTTGATAGTCTTGCCATAAAGATAGCCATTCTGACTGTGAGATTTGATCTGGATCTAGGGCTGTATATTCATGTTTAACTGCTTCTTTGGCTTATTTCTTTAATTTAAGTCGTTTCGATAGTGGTCGCGGAATTTTTATAGCAACTTCAACTTAGCTTTATCTCATCTGGCGCTCATAAGCAACCTGTCAGATGGAAATCATCCGACATAAAAAAAGCCCCAATTAGGGACTTTTCACGCTTTATATTTAAAGTTTTTCAACCAGAATACGATCCACCTGTTTCAAACCAGAATGCTTTTCATGGTTCTTGCGACGTACTTTAATGATTTTTTCTTCAGCCATTTCCTGAAGTAATAGCTCAACCGCAACCATTGCTTCAAGGGGGAGATCCTGCCCGATCCATTTCTGCTCGCCTGCATCCATTAAAGTAATTTCATCACTAATTTGTTCATACAAGCTCATGTTTATCTCACTCTTTCATTTCAATTATGGGAGAACACTTTTTAGCGGTTGCCACATGAAAACAAGGCTAGAAAGCGAAAAAACAAAAGACGCCCCAAAACTGGGGCGCCCTTAAAAAACGACTTAATCAGTTGATTAAGCAGTAATCTCTTTTACAGCTGCTACAACAGCTTCAGTTGTAATACCGAAGTGTTTGAACAGGTCTTTAGCAGGTGCAGATTCACCGTAAGTGGTCATACCGATCACACGACCATCAAGACCTACAAATTTCCACCAGTAATCTACATGTGCAGCTTCAACCGCTACACGTGCACGAATCGCTGCAGGAAGAACTGATTCACGGTAAGCAGCATCTTGCTTCATGAATTCTTCAGCACATGGCATAGATACGACACGTACACCTTCAAGCTGTGCATAAGCTTCCATTGCAAGAGAAACTTCAGAACCAGTCGCAATGATAATCGCTTTCAATTCGCCTTTTTCTTCAGCCAGAACATAACCACCTTTCACTACATTCTCAATTTGTGCTTGAGTACGAGTCTGGAATGGCAGGTTTTGACGAGAGAAGATCAACGCTGTTGGACCTTCTGAACGCATTAAAGCAGATTTCCAGGAAATCGCTGCTTCAACGGTGTCACATGGACGCCATGTATTCAGGTTTGGTGTACCACGTAAAGATGCGATTTGTTCGATTGGCTGGTGTGTAGGACCATCTTCACCCAGACCGATTGAATCGTGAGTGTAGACATGAATCACACGTTGTTTCATCAGCGCAGACATACGTACTGCATTACGTGCATATTCCATAAACATCAGGAATGTTGCTACATAAGGAATGAAACCGCCATGCAATGCTACACCATTGGCAATCGCAGTCATACCAAATTCACGTACGCCGTAATGAACATAGTTACCTGCTGGATTGTCCTGTACACCTTGTGCACCTTTCCAAAGTGTCAGGTTAGAACCTGCAAGGTCAGCAGAACCACCTAGTACTTCTGGTAATGAAGGTACAAGTGCTTGTAACGTATTTTGGCTCGCTTTACGTGTTGCAATGGTTTCTTCTTTCGCATTTACTTCAGCGATGTAAGCATCTGCTTTTGCAACGAAGTCAGCTGGAAGATCACCAGAAAGACGACGTTTTAATTCAGCTGCTTCTGTTGGATATTTTGCTGCATAAGCGGCAAAAGTTTCGTTCCATGCTGCTTCAGCTTGTGAACCTTTTTCTTTGGCATCCCAAGCTGTGTATACATCCTCAGGAATGACAAATGCTTCGTCTGACCAGCCAAGCGCTTCACGAGTCAATACGATTTCGTCATTACCCAAAGGTGCACCGTGACAGTCTTCTTTACCCTGTTTGTTTGGTGAACCTAAACCGATCACTGTTTTACACATGATGATGGTTGGTTTGTTCGCTTCAGCTTTTGCTTCAACAGTCGCTTGACGGATTGCATCAGCATCATGACCGTCAACTTTGATCACTTGCCAGCCATAAGACTTGAAGCGTTGTTCTGTATCGTCAGAGAACCAGCCTTCAACTTCACCGTCAATTGAAATGCCGTTGTCGTCATAGTAAGCAATCAGCTTGCCTAGACCTAAAGTACCTGCCAAAGAACATGCTTCGTGAGAAACACCTTCCATCAAGCAGCCATCGCCCAGAAAGCAGTAAGTGTAGTGATCAACAACTTTGATATCGTCTTTGTTGAATTGCGCAGCTAAAGTTTTCTCAGCCAGTGCGAAACCAACAGCATTTGCGATACCTTGGCCTAAAGGACCAGTGGTTGTTTCAATACCCGGTGCATAGCCCAATTCTGGGTGACCTGGAGTTTTAGAATGAAGTTGACGGAATGCTTTAAGATCTTCAATTGAAAGATCATAGCCCGTTAAATGAAGAAGTGCGTATTGAAGCATAGAGCCATGGCCATTCGACAATACGAAACGGTCACGGTTAGCCCAATTCGGATTTGTTGGGTTATGGTTTAAGAATTCACGCCAAACCACATCAGCGATATCTGCCATCCCCATTGGAGCACCTGGATGTCCTGAGTTTGCTTTTTGCACAGCATCCATTGCCAATACACGAATTGCGTTTGCAATACGACGTTCATTAAGCGGGGTTGTCATAAATCAGCGTCCAAATAAATTCAGAAGAAATAGGAAATGATGAAAAGACTTTCAAAACTGCCGTCTATTGTCTTAAAAAAACAGCGAGGGGTAAAGACTAGCCTACAATATTTATCAATTTATTGATCTTGTATTTACCTATCGGATAAATATTCTGCACTTTTAAGGTGCATTGATTGATTAGAATCTAAGTTAGATTCTAATAAGATGATAAATCTGGGATTATTCTTAACTATTTTTTATAAATTAAACTTTCACAATATGTTGAATTCCTCTCCAAGATACATCCAGATAGGAGTCAAAACAGAAGATCCAGACTTAAATAAGTGATCTTTTCCAGTCCATAAAAATGCATATGTGAATATCTATTATCTGCCCAAGATCATCAGACATGAAAAGATAAAGGTTGAAGTTCAATCAGGCTAATCGATACCACGAAAATTATTGTCCTCGGCAATCTTTAGGTAAATAACGCTGACTGATATCGCTCGACGAACAACTGCCGCTATAGACATCAAAAGCGATGGATTTCCCACGGATTGCCGTATCTACCCTATCCTGCCGTAGCTTAAATTCAATCCGACAAGCGGCATTGATCACGACTTTTTCAATATATTGGGTTCCGCTGCCAATTTGACGGCCTGCATCACAATGGCCATCCGATGCAATAAATTGAGTTCGATAGCTACCTGCCTGCTTAAAAACCTCTGCTAGTTGGCTTCGCACTACATAACTGTGATAACTCATGCCTGCTACTGTCGCCAGAATGGCAATAATCGTGAGTACAATCATGACTTCAATCAAGGTAAACGCCTTTTGATACATGCTTTTTCATCTCCGTACAGTCTTTTAAACAAATCCATACCAAAAGATTTCGCCACTTCCTGACAGGCGGTTTCTGAAGACTTGAAGCTACTATGCAGAGTCGTACTATTTGCAGCAAGGCTGTCTGTCGTGTGGTCAATACACCCACCTTAATTTATTAATAGAATGATCACTTTCCTTGATATTTGAGGCATTTAATTTTTATATTTTTCTTAGTACTTAGTTATGCAAATTTGTTTAGAAATATCACTGCTTAATAAGCGTCTCTTATCAATTCACAGATTATTTATTAAGTTTATTAAATGAATCCACCCTGCTGTTTAATTAGGCATATCAGTTTTTTTAATTCCAATAATCAAATAAAAGCACAATAATTTGAAACAATTTCGTGCAATTTTGTCGAGTTGCGCTAGTCCTAGAGCACAAGTCGATGTAACATATCGGGTCTTTAAATTTAACTGTGATAGGACTATGCGCGAGTACGCTGTATTTACTTCGGAATCTGTAAGCGAAGGCCATCCAGATAAAATGGCTGACCAAATCAGTGATGCTATCTTGGATGCAATCTTAAAAGAAGACCCATATGCACGGGTTGCTTGTGAAACGCTTGTAAAAACAGGTGCGGTTGTACTTGCCGGTGAAATCACAACAACTGCGAACATCGATTTTGAAGCGGTTGTCCGCCATACCGTTAACAGTATTGGTTATCATCATTCTGACCTTGGCTTTGATGGTTCGACTTGTGCGATCATCAACATGATCGGTAAACAGTCTCCTGAAATTGCTCAGGGTGTAGACCGTCAGAAACCGGAAGATCAAGGTGCCGGCGACCAAGGCTTGATGTTTGGTTATGCCAGCCGTGAAACTGATGTACTTATGCCTGCGCCAATTTCTTATGCGCACCGCTTAATGGAAAAACAGGCTGAATTACGCCGTAACGGTACATTGCCTTGGTTACGTCCAGACGCAAAAAGCCAGGTGACTTTCGCTTATGAAAATGGCGTACCTGTTCGTCTAGATGCTGTTGTGCTTTCGACTCAACACGATCCTGAAATTTCACAAGCTCATTTAAAAGAAGCTGTGATTGAAGAAATCGTGAAAAAAATCATTCCTGCCGACATGTTCCATGCAGATACCAAATTCCACATCAACCCGACCGGGATGTTTGTGATCGGTGGTCCTGTAGGTGACTGTGGTCTGACTGGCCGTAAAATCATTGTAGACACTTACGGTGGTATGGCACGTCACGGTGGCGGCGCATTCTCTGGTAAAGATCCATCGAAAGTTGACCGTTCTGCTGCTTATGCAGGCCGTTATGTTGCGAAAAACATTGTCGCTGCGGGTCTTGCAGACAAATGTGAAATTCAGGTGTCTTATGCGATTGGTGTAGCCGAGCCTACTTCAATTTCAATCAATACCTTCAATACAGGCAAAGTGTCTGATGAATTGATCGTTCAATTGGTACGTGAGCACTTTGACCTGCGTCCATACGGTATTACCCGTATGTTGAACATGATCCAACCGATGTATAAACAGACTGCTGCTTATGGTCACTTTGGTCGTGAAGGTTCAGATACTGCGTTTACTTGGGAAAAAACTGACAAAGTCGAAGCACTTAAAGCATCTGCTGGTCTATAAGTTTTCAGGTTTTAAAAGCTCGCTTTATGCGGGCTTTTTTATGGCTTCTAATTTTAGCCTGACAAAAATTGAGCCGGAAATAGTTGTGTTTTGTTACATCTAAAACTACATCTTAAAGCAGATAAACTCACTTTTTATAAGCGGTGAGAAGCAATCCACACAAGGTTTGTAAGAAAATACATTCAAATAATCAGACGATTGATATTTAGCAGAAATTGTATAAGTCTTTATAAAAATTACATTTAGCGAACAAATTCTGATCTAATTATTAGCATAAATTCAAATAAATACTCGCTAGACTGTTTTCGACCTTACAACTACAAAGGATATGACACGATGAATAAATTACTTGTTGCTTTGGGTTTAGCTGCAACCGTTGCTTTAGTGGGTTGTAATAAGAAAGAAAATCCTGAAACAGGTGCGACAACTGGCGAACATTTAGAAAATGCTGCTGATCAAGCAGGCCATGATATAGAAGATGCCACTCATGAGGCTTCTCAAGAAACTGATCAAGCCATGGATAATGCGGCTGCAAATGCTTCCCGTGCCGCTGATGAAGCCGCCGCTGCGACTTCTCGAGCAGCCGATGCCACTGCTGAAGCCGCTAAAAACGCGACTGCTGCAACTGCCGGTGCTATTGAAGAAGGTGCAGGCAAAGTACGTGAGAAAGCTGAAAATTAATTTTTAAAGCTTTCGATCTTTAAAAGCCTGCTTTGCAGGCTTTTAAACTTTTTATACGTTTCACTATTAGGCAGGTGATTGTTCTAATTAAGCTGATATCTTTTGAAATAATCACGACCTTATATCATTTAAAGTCATAATTATTATCAGTTATCAGGATGTTTAATTGACTCTTAGTAGCCTTAGATCAGCCCATTTTAGTGAGAAATTGCGTAATATACGCGACTTTATTTTTAAAGCTTGATCTCCCATGTCTGTTATTGCTGCGTCTTCCCAGCGATCGAATCTCTCGGTCTGTGTGGCTTTTATTTTACTTGTATTAGGAACTGTCGGTGCTTATCACATCGTAGGTCTAAACCAGGCTCTATTATTTCTGGTGGGTGGTGCACTGGGCATGACCTTGTATCACGCCTCGTTTGGTTTTACCTCCAGCTGGCGCATCTTTATTAAAGAACGTCGTGGTCGTGGCTTACGTGCCCAAATGATCATGCTGAGTCTTGCTGTATTGCTATTTTTCCCTGCTTTAGGCGCAGGTGAACTGTTCGGTAATCCAGTTCAAGGCTTTGTCAGTCCGGTTTCACTGTCTGTGGTGATCGGGGCATTTCTTTTCGGGATTGGCATGCAGCTCGGTGGCGGCTGTGCATCAGGTACACTCTATACTGTGGGTGGTGGCAGTGCCCGTATGCTGGTCACCCTGTTCTTTTTCTGTGCCGGCTCACTGATTGCGACTTCGCATATTGACTGGTGGTTTAACCTACCTCATTTCGCACCTATCTCCATTGTAGAAAGTTTTGGTGTCATTCCTGCACTTGTTTTGAGCTTTGTTATTTTTGCTGTTATTGCTACTGCAACTATCTTTTTTGAAAAGAAACGTCATGGCAATTTAGAAGTTGAACCTCAAAGCCAGCATCAGGGCTGGAAACGTTTTTTACGTGGTCCGTGGCCATTAATCTGGGGCGGAATCATTTTAACCCTGCTTAACTTTGCTACTTTGGCGCTGGCTGGTCGTCCATGGGGGGTTACTTCTGCCCTTGCTGTCTGGGCCGCGAAATCTGCAAGTTTTGTTGGAATTGATGTAGCCTCTTGGGCGTATTGGCAGCAACCAGCAAATGCCAAGGCCTTATCTGAATCGCTCTGGTTCGATATTACGTCCATGATGAACTTTGGCATCATGCTTGGTGCATTATTGGCTGCCAGTCTGGCAGGTAAATTTGCTCCGAACTTCAATATTCCAAAACGTTCATTGGTTGCTGCGGTTATTGGCGGCTTGATGCTCGGCTATGGCGCTCGTTTGGCTTATGGCTGTAATATTGGTGCCTATTTTAGTGGTATTGCTTCAGGCAGCGTACATGGCTGGTTATGGTTGGTCTTTGCATTCCTTGGAAATGGTCTGGGTGTAAAACTTCGTCCAATTTTCTTCCCCGGTGAGAAACCTCAACCAGAAAAATTAACTGGTTGCTAAATAAAAAGCCCATCTTTGTGATGGGCTTTTTTATAGCTTCATACTTATAACGCAGCTTTTAAGTTACAGCCATAATTCATGGTCTGTTGAACCTGGCGATAAGTGGTATAACGATCCAGAATAAAAGTATAGAACTGATCGCTAGATGCAAAATTGGATTTCAGGTCTTCATTCTCGGCTTTAGGTAACTGGATCTGATCGACCAGATTCAGATTATAATGCCCCAAGCGATACATCTCGGCAAAATAGCCATTCATCATGTCACAATAGGCCACTTTACTGGATTTTAGAGCAGTCCGGCTGACAGGATGCTGATTCAAGGTTTGCAGATTATTTACATCCAGAGGCAGCTGATGAGAAAAGGCAATGCTTTCTACTTTTTTAAATTGCTGAAAGTCCTGTGCCAACTTACTGTTTAGATCATCAAAACGTTGCTGTAATTCCTGTGCACTTTTAACCTGATATTTACCCGGATCTACTGCTATTTTCTGTTGCTCTGCTGAACATGCAGCCAATCCAGTTACCATAGCTAATGATGCCAGCCATACCTTCATATCTATACACTCGATCTAAATATTAGCTGCCATTATGCCTTAAACTTGGGCGAAGATTTTATTTAAAGTACTTTCTCATTCATATAACGCCAGTAGCGCTTAGGTACATACTGGATATGCAGTTTCATATTTTGTCGTGCCTGAATATTCACGCTTTTAAAATAATCTTTCCAAAGCTGATCATAGAGTACTTCTTCATCATCCAGTTCAATGCTAAAAGACTGACTATGTCCAATCCGGATTTGTGGATCAACTATTTCTGCATTCATTTCTATCTGATGTACATCATCTAAATCGTAATAGATACCGTACTGGCGCTGCTCATCATAAATTAACCAACGCTGATCTTGGTAACGTTCCTTAAAATGCCGGGAAATAATCGGCAGTACATTAAAATCCGGTTTGACCAGACTGAGGAACAATCCATCTTTGGCTTTTTTGAAGCGGACAAAAGCTTCCATACGATGCTTTTCACGCCCGACCTGTTTGCACCATTGTGACATTCCGATGACTGCATGATGGCCATAATCTTTATCAACCGGCCGTTGGTTTTTAAATACATAAACTGCAAAATCGAACAGGTTCTGAAATGCCTGTTCTTTTTCAGAAAGAAAAGCATAATAAAAGGCCTTTAAACTGCTAGATGATACTTTCTGTTTTAAGCCTTGCCAGACACGTTGCCCATGACTTTCATTCGAGGCCACATGAATAAAATCATCGAATAAGCCATTTTGTGCCTGCGGATTGGCAGTCACCTTGACATCAAATTCTTTAAATTCAAAAGCCCGAAAGATACAACTTAATAAACCGGTCATGGTGCCATCAAAACAGTAGTGTGCCATCAGAAACCGAATCCCAGTTGAGGTGACAATTGTTGCTGATATTTGGATTGACCAGCTTGTAAAATCTGCTGGCGAATCTGCTGGGATTGCTGCTCCTTTTTAAATTTTGGTGTATCTGCACAGCGGATAAAATGCTGTGCCCGGTTATACGCCACGCCCATCCTTTTCAGTTGGTCAATATGAATCTGACCAAAACGGCGTGCCTGTACAATCTTTTTGGCAGAACGTACTCCAATGCCCGGCACGCGTAAAATCATTTTGTAGTCGGCCCGGTTAATATCAACCGGGAAGGCCTCAGGATGACGTAAAGCCCAGCTCAGCTTTGGATCAATATCCAGATCCAGATTTGGATGCTGGTCATCTACAATTTCATCTGCTGAAAATCCATAAAAACGCATCAGCCAGTCAGACTGATATAGACGATTTTCTCTTAATAAGGGTGGTGCTGAGCCAATTGCCGGTAAGGCTTTTTCTTCGGGATTAATCGGAATATAGCCAGAAAAATACACACGTTTCAGCTTAAACTCCTTGTAGTGCCGATCAGCCATCAAAATAATATCTTTGTCCGTCTCACTATGCGCACCAACCACCATTTGCGTGGTCTGCCCTGCAGGAACAAATTTAGGAACGGATTTGATGATCTTACGTTCATCTTTCAACTGGATTAAACGGTCCCGCACAATTCCCAGATCTTTTTGTACTTCAGTATGGGTTTTCTCTGGGGCAAACTTTTGTAAGCCTGCTTCGGTCGGCATTTCCAGATTGATACTCATCCGGTCGACATATAAACCTGCTTCAGTAATAATCTCCTGTGATGCTCCAGGAATGGTTTTGAGATGAATATAACCATTAAAATTTTCTTCAAGACGCAACTTTTTCACCACCTGCAACATCCGCTCCATGGTGTAATCTGCTGATTTAAAGATTCCCGAACTGAGAAACAGCCCTTCAATATAATTACGGCGATAAAAATTCATGGTCAGATCGACCACTTCCTGCACGGTAAATGCAGCACGTTTTACGTCATTGGAACGACGGGAGACACAATAGGCACAGTCAAAAATGCAGACATTGGAAAACAGTATTTTCAGTAATGAGACACAGCGGCCATCTTCAGTATAACTATGACAGATCCCATTTCCGGTATTGCCCAAGCCTTTGTCTTTATTTTTGCGGTTGCTGCCACTCGATGAACAGGACACATCATATTTGGCGGCATCAGCTAAAATTTGTAGTTTTTCTCGGATACGATCAGACATGATTTCAGCAAGTTGTTGGCTAAAAACCTATTATAAATTTTCCCTGTTCTGAACTATAGCTTTGCTGTCTTTGTGACGACATCTCATGTCGTAAGAAATGTAATTGAACCGTTATCCATACAGCATTATTTCAAAATAAAATAACCAATATGATTTGCTTAATTCTGCGGCTATAGGCAAAGTAGGTAGAGTAACAGGGAGCAAATCTATGTCTTTATTAGAAAAACTTGGAATAAAACATCCTATTTTTTTGGCCCCTATGGCAGGCGTTTCGACACCTGAACTGGCAGCGGAAGTTTCAAATCAAGGTGGTCTGGGTTCGCTCGGCTTGGGAGCCAGCAGCGTAGAATCTGCGCGCCAGCAGATTTTAATAACTCAGGAACTTACAGACTGCCCATTTCAGGTTAACTTTTTCTGTCATGACAGCCAGCCTCTTGATGAAAACGTAGCTCAAGCCTGGATTGACCAGTTTAAAGATAAATTTGCTGAATACGGAATTAATCCACCCACTCAATTACACTGTATTTACCCAAGTTTTAAAGACAATGATGATTTCTTGAATCTGGTTCTGGAAACCAGACCATGTGCGGTCAGCTTTCATTTTGGCATTCCTCTTCCGCATCAGGTTCAGGCTCTAAAAGATGCCGGTATTCTGACGATGGTATCTGCCACCAATTTTGCTGAGGCCAAAGCCATTCAAGAGGCAGGGATTGATATCATCATTGCTCAAGGCATTGAGGCTGGAGGTCACCGAGGTATCTTTAGCACCAAGTTTGATGCCTCAGTCAAAACCTCTAATCTGGTCAAGTTAATAAAACAGCATTTTTCATTGCCAGTGGTTGCTGCAGGCGGAATCATGAATGGTAAACAAGCACGTCAGATGATGGACTTCGGCGCTGAAGCAGTACAATTAGGCACGGCATTTGTTCAGTGTAAATCTTCCAATGCCAATGACGCCTATCGTAAAGCGCTACTGTCCAAGCCGCTGACTCAAGTTAGTGCCAGCATTTCCGGCCGTCCAGCGCGTGGCATCATTAATCACTGGCATATAGACATCGACACTCCTGATCGTCTGGATGTACCTGCCTATCCATATACTTATGATCTGGCCAAGCAGTTACATGCAGCAGCGTCCAAACATGGTGATCAGGGTTATGGCGCGTTTTGGGCTGGTTCAAATGTGGCGCAAATTCGTGAGATGGAAGCCTCTGATTTAATTAATCAGTTAGTGCTGGAAATGAAACAAAAATAAAGCAAAATTTAATTTTAGAACATAAAAAAACCTCTCCAAAGAGAGGTTTTTTATATGGATTCTTTTAACGCGTCATACGATGCCAAGCATCTTTGATCGCAAATTTTGCTTCTTCCCAATTCAAACGAGATTCACCTTTCACCTGTTCCCATTTAGTTCGTAGTTCAGGTTCGGCATGTTCAAAGTCAGTCTGACGGTCATATAGCGGACGGTTTTCATAACCAACCCGATAAGCACTACGATAGTCACGATCATAGTCTAGATCGCTGTAGGTAATACGTGATTCAGTATAGTACGGACGGTTAGTATGCTCAGTTCTCCAGTAATCATCTTCCTGCTTAATCGTGTCCGGATGCTGATAATTATCTGCCTCTGGATGATTTTCTGGATGCTCGTAGTTATCCGTCTGTTTCGAATGATCAGGTGAAGCAATATCATTTCCTGCAATGCCGCCTACAACACCGCCAATGATACCGCCTACTACTGCACCTGGAGGACCACCTACCAGACCGGCAGTCGCTCCAACTGCTGCCCCGCCTAAAGTACCTGCACTGGTAGCAAGTACATTATCCTCGCCTTCATTCATATCTGGCACACGAGGATTATCTTTTTGAGGTGAATTCAAATCTGGTCGAGCACTGGCATCTGTTGCATCTTGATTTAATGCGTCACTACGTTCCTCTGGTAATTCAGTCGAGGTTTTATTGCCAAAGTCTGTAACTGGACGATTGGTATTTGTCATTATAGATCTCCCTTGATCATGAGAATGAACAAGATTGAATAAACATCTTGCCATGCTAGAAATTCAGTTTAGAGCAATTTCACGTAAACAATGTCCATATCCTGTCCAGTTTCAGTGAACTTAATATGCGGCTATGTTCACTACAGTCTTTAATGTAACGGAAGCATATAAAATTTTAGCTATAAGATAAAAAAGGTACTGTATTTACTACAGTACCTTTTAGAAGAACTAGGAAATCTCTCTTTTTATTTAGTTTCTAACAGATTCACCTGATCTACTTGTACATCGCTCATGATATGGCCTTGTTCTAGTAGTCCATTAAAATAGTTTTCCACCACTTTATATTGATCGGCAGTGTTTTCTACCTGATACATATTTTGACGGAATTCATTACTGGAACGTAAACCTTTGGTATACCAGGCAATATGCTTACGCGAAATACGGCAACCTGAGTATTCACCATAAAATTCATAAAGCTCAGATAGATGTCCTAATAACACATTTTTCACTTCAGCAATACTTGGTGCAGCAAGATGCTCTCCAGTTTCTAAATAATGTGCAATTTCACGAAAAATCCACGGACGTCCTTGTGCAGCACGGCCAATCATGATGGCATCTGCACCTGTATAGTCCAGTACATATTTGGCTTTCTCAGAGCTATCAATATCTCCGTTCGCAATCACGGGAATATTCAGCATCTCTTTAACTTCCTTGATTAAGGAGTAACGTGCCGTATTGAGGTACATGTCTTCACGAGTACGACCATGTAATGCTAATGCTGCAATCCCCGCGTCTTCAGCACGTTTTGCAACTCGCAGAATATTTTCGTGTCCATTCAGATAACCTAAACGGGTCTTTAAAGTCACAGGAACATCAACTGCAGCGACGACTGCATCTAAAATACGTGCAACCAGATCTTCATCCTTTAACAAGGCAGAACCAGCCAACTTATTACAGACTTTTTTGGCTGGACAACCCATATTGATATCAACAATTTGTGCTCCATTTGCAACCTGATAACGTGCTGCCTCAGCTAAGTCATGCGGATCAGAACCAGCAATCTGCGCTGAGATTGGTGCCAGCTCACCATCAAAATTTGCCCGATATAAGCTCTTTTTGCTCATGCGCAAGGTCTTGTCAGAAGTCATCATTTCACTGACTGCATGACCCGCACCGAAGTACTTACATAAGGTTCTAAATGGACGATCGGTGACACCTGCCATGGGAGCGACAATCAAATTATTTGACAGTTGATAGGGACCAATATACATATAAATTCATCACTTTTCTAATGGTCATAGTATACTGCATCTGCCTTGTTCACTCATCTTTTCAATTTATTTACGACACCATGAACAAATATTTTGCTCAAGCTTTTTCTCTTAAGTCCTTATCCCTACTTGCTTTATCTATTAGCCTTGTAGGGTGTGGCAATGGTTCATGGTGGTCAAATGATGAACCAACTCTTGAAGTTGAACATATTCGCAAAGCCATTCCAAGTCGTGTCAGTCAGCGCGAATCCTGGGCACAAGATATTTATGACATTACTGACCAGCTCGGTATTCCACAAACTAAAGAGAATATCTGTTCAATCGTAGCAGTTGTCGATCAGGAATCTAACTTTAATGCAGACCCGGTAGTTCCTGGTCTTGGTGGAAAAGCCGTTAAAGAAGTTCAGGAACGGCTGGAAGAAAAATTTAAAGATAAACTTGGTGAAAGTATCGGTGGAACAGTTGCAGGATATTTCCAGGATGTACTAAAAAACCATCCAAGCCCAGAAGACAATTATTTAAGCCAGATGCGTCGGGTCAAAACCGAACGTCAATTAGATGAACTTTATCGTGAAATCTTTGATTACATGGCTAAGCATTATCATGTAAGTGCATTGACAGGTGCAGCTAAACTGTTTGGGCAAAATATTGGCGAAAAAATGAATCCGATTACAACCTTGGGTTCTATGCAGGTTCATATCAGCTATGCCAAGGAATATAAACGTCAAGGTGGTAGTATTGCTGATTTACGTAGTGACCTGTATAGCCAGTATGGCGGACTCTATTACGGGATTCATCGATTGATGATGTACCCTGCGGATTATGAAAAACCGATTTATCGCTTTGCTGATTATAACTCTGGGATGTATTCCAGCCGTAATGCAGCATTCCAGAGCATGTTAAATAGCTTAACCGAAGCTGAGTTGAGTCTGGATGGCGATTTACTACTATATACTAAAGATGGCGCGATTCGCTCACAAAAGAGTCAATCTGAACGAGAGCTCATCAACGTTTTTGCAAAAAATAATTTTATTATTACTGAACGTCAGATTCGGGCTGACTTAAAGAAAGAAAAAGTTAAAGATTTTGAGGATACTATGACTTATCGTGGCATCAGTAAACTTTATCAAGAAAAAACCGGTAAAGAGCCAATTTATGCAATGATGCCAGAAGTCGTGATCTCAGGCCCAAAATTGAGTCGTGAGTATAATACTAACTGGTTTGCCAACCGTGTCGATGGTCGTTATCAAACATGCATGCGCCGCATCAAAAACATAAAACTCTAGCCTTATTTGACTTTGATGGAACCCTATATCCTTATGACAGTTTTACAGGGTTCATTTTCTATGCTTTAAAGAAAAGGCAAATTCTGAAACGTGGACTTCGTATTCTGCCTTGGATTCAGGCTTACTATCTTAAGCTCTATCCTGCTCATGCGATGCGACCAAAACTGTACTACACCATGTTCAGAAATAGTCATGCGCAGGAAATTCAGCAGCTTGCCGAAGAATATGCACAGCGGCTTGTTTTAAGATTGAATCCCAAGCTCTTAAAGCAACTCAGACAACACCAGCAACTCGGGCATCAAGTCGTTCTCGTTTCAGCCTCGTTAAATTTATATTTAAAACCGGTTTGTACTTATTTAGGCATTGACCTGATTTGTAGTGAAGTAGAAATTCTGACAGGCGAAATGACAGGTTTATACAACACACCTGATTGTAGTAAGGATCAGAAGAAAAGCAGAATCTTGGAAAAATATAATTTAGAAGATTATGCTGAAATTTATGCTTATGGAAATAGTGAGGAAGATGAGGCAATGTTAAGCCTTGCACAGTATGCTTATTTAGAAGGACGAGATAAAGTACTTCCATTACTTGAAATGAATTTACCCAAGTCTGAACTTAAAATAATTAATTAAACTGAGAATAATAAAAAACCGCTATGAACAGCGATTTTTTATTGAAATCTATCTTACTTCTTAAACGGAAACGCATATTTCACGATACGTTTAATCACGCTGCCATACTGTTTTACCAGACTGGCATTATTATAGTTTAAGCCGTATTTTTTACATACTGCTTCTACTTTTGGCGCCATTTGACGATAACGGCGTGCAGGCACATCTGGATATAAGTGATGTTCAATCTGATGGCTTAAATGTCCAGTCAAAATATGAAACGCTTCAGAACCGGTTAAGTTTGAAGAACCACGAATCTGACGCATATACCAGTGACCACGGCTTTCATTTTCCATGACGGCTTTCGGAAACACTTCTACATCTTTAGTAAAGTGACCACAGAAAATAATACTAAAAGTCCAGATATTACGAAGACCATTTGCCACCAGGTTACCTGTCAATACCGGTAATGCTGCAGGACCTGCAATCAACGGAAAGAATACATAATCTTTGAATAATTGCTTACCAATTTTACGCTGCATTGGCTCCCATTCTTCAAGAGTTTGTTCTTTGGTTTTACGGCCTTTGAAGTATTTACCCAATTCAAGGTTTTGAATGGCTACGCCCCACTGGAATAATAAGCAAAATGGAATACTGTAAATTGGCTGTAATAAATAGCCTGGTTTCCAGCGTTGCTCAGGGAATAAACGCAACAAGCCATAACCAATATCATCATCCATACCTTTAATATTGGTATAGGTATGATGCTTAAAGTTATGGGTTTGACGCCAGTTGTCTGAAGTTCCGACAATATCCCACTCGTAAGTCTGGCCATTGAGCTTCGGATCATTCATCCAGTCATATTGACCGTGCATGACATTATGACCCAGTTCCATATTTTCCATGATTTTGGCAAAGCCTAATAAGCCTGTACCCAACAACCATGCTGGCGGAAACCAGCCTGCGAATAATAAGGCACGACCTGCAATCGATGAATAACGGATGCTCGAATATACGCGACGGATATATTTGGCATCTTTTTCACCTAAATCATCCAGCACTTCCTGTTTGATGGCATCAAGCTCACGTGCAAGTTCATCTAGCTCAGATTGGGTCAGTTCACGGTTTTTAGGATTTTTAAAATACTGTAATTTTACTGGCATATTCATAGGATAAAACTCGCTTATAAGTCGATGACAAGGTCAGTCTGCGCTGAGTTAACACAAATTTTTAAAAGATTACCTGGCTCGGTATTTTGTGCGCCATTGACCAAATTCTTGGTTGAACCTTCTGCTTTATTACAGGCACATTTATTACAGATGCCCATACGACAGCCATGGGTCGGTCGGATATTCTGCTGTTCCAGACCCACCAGAATCGACTGACCTTTAGGAATCGTGACAATTTTTTTCGATTGAGTCAGGGTTACATTGACAAAACCAGTATCAGCTTCATCATTCAGACTCATGCTGAAAGCTTCACTTTTGAACAGTTTTGCTGAAGCAAACAGTCGTTCTGCAGTCGCAACAAAACCTGATGGTCCACACGCATAGACTGTGCTGTGTTCCAATGCCTGCAATTGATCTAGATAAGATTCATCAAGACGCGGCGCAGCCGGTTGTTCCTGAGTTGCAAATACCTGATAAGAAAAGTTTGAAAACTTTTGTGTCAGCTCTTCAAAACGCGCAATGAAAGCAGCATCCTGATTTTTCTTGACCCAATACCATAAAGTTACTGGTGCAACCAATTCAGCTTTATCATTTAAAGCTTCCAGTATACTCAGCATTGGTGTAATACCACTACCCGCAGCAAGCAAAAGCAATGGGCTGCTCTGTTCTGGCAAAGTCATGTCACCGAAAGGTTGACCGAATTCAATGATATCGCCGACTTCAGCCTGTTCAGCAAACCAGGTGGTAACCTTACCTGCATTCACTTTTTTAACCGTCAATAAAACATGCTGCTGATCAATACGGGTCAGACTATAGCTACGTTCATAACGAATGCCGTTCACCACCACAAATACAGGATGATGCTGGCCCGCCTGACCGAACTGGAATAAATGATTGACACGAATCGTCAGACTCAGCATATCCTGCGCAGCATTTTCTTTGCGCACGATCTTGCCTAAAGGCTGATTCATCGACCATAGAGGATTTAATTTCTGCATCCAGAAATTAATCGCATATGGATCAATCACACTCTCTTTCAGCGTATTTAATGGCGTTTTAAGTTTTTCGAGTACAGGCATCGTTTTAGACATCACCTTGGATTTTTAATTATTATACACTTGTATATATACTTGTATATACATTTGTATTGTTTCTAATCATTTCACAAGCTGGACTGCCTTCGTTATAATGTGTTAATGCCTTTTACTAATCACCTCATGAATGAGCCTTCAATGAAAATAAGCAGTGACGCGTCTTTACCATCGAAAAGCATTGATGAGCCCATTATTGTCCGTAGTGTGGGCCGTAAAGCGACCATTACCAAGGAAGAACTGTTTCAGGCTGCTTTAAACCTGATTGGACCACAAAAAAGTATTTCATCTTTAAGCTTGCGTGAAGTTGCCCGTGAGGCTGGAATTGCTCCGAACAGTTTTTATCGTCATTTTAAAGATATCGATGAACTGGCGATTGAATTGATTGATCGTGCCGGGATTGTGCTGCGTCAGATTCTCAATGAGTCCCGCCTAAAAGCATCGAAACAGAATAGTATTATCCGTAGTTCTGTCGAAGTCTTTATTGCCCAGCTGGATGCTGATGAAGGCAATTTAAGCTTGTTATTACGTGAAGGCTATACCGGTTCAAAATCTTATAAACAGGCAGTCGAACGCCAACTGAACTATTTCCAGCAGGAGCTTCAGGAAGACCTGATCCGTCTGGAACGACTTAATAATAAAAAATTATTTCATCCCGAGATTGCTGCCAGAGCGATTACCCAACTGGTATTTAATATGGGAGCCAATGTGATCGATATGGCACCTGAAGACCGTAAGGAAATTGCGGAACAAACCATGATCATGATTCGCATGATTCTGGAAGGTGCCCGTCATCTGGATCAGTCTCAGATCCGTTAAACCAGCTGAAAAAAAGACTCTTAGTGAGTCTTTTTTATTATAAAGGTTAAAGCTCATTCAATTTAGCTTTAACATGGTTTGCTGTCACTTCTGGATGTTCTAGTGGAAACATATGTCCGCCCTGCACCACTGAATAATCTACCCGATAAACCTTATACATGCCTTGTGGTAAACCTTGCTGATAAAACTGGCTGCGCTCTGCTGTGATTAAATGTATCGGAACCTGTGGTGGTTTTCTTGGTGTACGCCACCACCAGGCCGGTACAGTCCGGAAAATTTCTGCCTCAACCTGTTTCGGAATAGCTAAAGTTACCCCTCCACGCTCTTGATCAGGCACAATCCCGCTTTCAATATAATCCTGAAAACATTGCTCATCAAAATGCTTAAACAGACGATTCGATCTCAGCGCTGCAACGGCGTCCTGTTTAGATGGCCAGTAATCCTTACGTTTTAGGGTAATACCTGCCGGAGTGAAGCGGTCAATACTTTTTAAGTTGAACTTTTTCACGACTTCAAACAATGCACTATTTTTCCCAATTACGAAAGGTGGATCCATGATCACCAGTTTGGAAAATAATTCCGGACGTTGATAGGCTGCCATTAAAGTTACCAAACCACCAAATGAATGTCCCAGCCCAATCACCTTTTGATCCGGAGATTGCTGCTGGATATCCTGTATCACTTCATTTACTAGATAACGCCAGTCTTTGGTAATTGGATAGGCTGGATTCATCCCGATCAGCGGAATCGCCTTGACCTGATATTCATCCTGAAAATAATTTAAAAACTTCCGATAGCTTGCCGATGGAATGCCATTGGCATGAGTAAAATGCAAAACCTGTTTCATTATTTTCTTTGATCATTTCTTTATAAAGCCTGATAGAAGCTTAATATTAAAATATGAAATTCCACAGGATCGAATTCACCAATCTATGACCTTTAAGTCACTCCTGGCTTACATCGACATATGGTCCATTATTTTTTAGAAATAGTCAGGTTCTGCATTGGTAAAAAAGTGGCTCCACAACTGGCTTTATCTCCAGCAATGATTACAGCCCTACCTATGACTATTGTAGATAAATCACTAGCAATTGCAGTAACCGTAGTTTGACACTTGGGACAGTAATGCTTCATGCCATTCAGATGCACTGCCATACCATTAATTAAAAAAGAGCTCTCACACTCAGAGACCATACCGCCATGGCTGGTTTTCGCGCCAATAGTAATCAATGCTTTGGACATGGTATTTTATTTCTTATTCTTAGGTGTGCTGATTTTAAACAATACAGAAAATATCAGCTAGCACGGCCCGACCAAGCACTTAATGAAGATTTAAATTTCAGTCATAAAAAAGCAGCCCGAAAGCCGCTTTTTAATTCATTAGACCTTTATGGCTTAACCACGACCATTACCTGAATTGCTTCAGGTGTTACGGATAAACCTTCTAACAAACTCAAACCTTCTTTCTGCAATTTCTGTAAACGTGCGATTTCATCTTCACGGATACTTGGGTTGAACTGTTTTAAGTAAGTCAGACGGTCAATTTCATACTGCCATTTATTACCATACACTTCTTTAGCCTGCTGCTTGAAGTTTGGTAATGCTGAACGAGCCAATTCCAATGCTTGTTGATAACGCGCTTCAATTACTTCACGGCGCGCTTTCACTACCTGACGGCAGCTATTGCCATCTAAATGATGTAGATATGGTTTCAGGATTTCAGGCGCAATCTTCTGAGACAAGTCCTGACCTTTTTCACTCAGCAATACACGGATCAGCTGTTGTGGCAAGCTTGATGGCAAGTTTAGTGCTTTTGGTGCAACCACATCAACCTTGAACCACACTTCCATCAATACAGAACCTTGTGGTAACGCTGCAGACTTTAAGACTGTAACATTGGTACTACCAAAGCCCTGAGTAATGATCATTTCCATCACGCTTTCAGTGAATGGATGTTCTAGGGTCAAGTACTGTGCATCTTCACGGATTTGAGCCTGGTCACGATAGAAAGTGGCTGTCATGCCCTCTTCATCCAGGGTTAAACCTTGTACCTGCATCTGATCCGTTGGCTTGATGATCACCGTACCATTACTTTGTTCATCAAAATCGATATTGGTCGATGCCATGAAACGCTTCATGAACATTGGCAAGGTGGTATTGTCATCATAGTCTTCAAGCGCATTAACAATTTCCTGTGCCACGACGGGGCGGCAAGAATTGTACTCAAGCAGACGGTCACGACCTTCCTGCAACTCAGCTTCCAGTGCTTCACGTTGTACGCTAACTTCTTCCAGCAGATCTTCAAATTCCTGTCCTTTATCTGCCAGCAGGCAATCTTTCAGAGCAACAATAAAGTTTTCTTGCAGCGTTTGTGCAGTTGGAGAAATGTTGCTGAAAATATTCAGCGCTTCGTTATACCAGCGGAACATACGTTCTTGCGCAGTACCCATCAGATAAGGCACATGAATCTGGATACGGTTTTCCTGACCGATACGGTCCAGACGACCAATACGCTGTTCCAGAACATCCGGGTTGGCTGGCAAATCAAACAGGATCAAGTCAGATGCAAACTGGAAGTTACGGCCTTCTGAACCGATTTCAGAGCACAATAAAATCTGTGCACCATAAGATTCTTCAGCAAAATAAGCAGCTGCCTGGTCACGTTCCAGCAGACTCATGCCCTCATGGAACATGGCAGTACGTATACCTGCATGCAGACGTAATACATTTTCTAGCGCTTCAACCACTGGACCACTACGCGCAATCAGCAATACTTTTTTATGCTTCAGATCAGTACGCAACTTTTCCATCAACCACATTACACGCGGATCAGTTTCCATCCACGAGCCATCGAGTTGAGATTCTTCCGGCCACATTTGCTCACGCAATTTACCATCTTTAGACCAGTTTTCTGGCGCTGGCAATGGTGCTGGCTGACAGTCACGGCCCGGGAAGCCCTGAATTGCCTCACGTGTATTACGGAACAGGATACGGCCCGTACCATGACGGTCTAGCAATTCATGAATCGCACGGAAACGTTGCTCTGGGGTATCTTCAATCGCATGACCAAGCAGGCTTTCAATCGCAGTGAAATGCTCTGCTTCAAGTGGCAGATCTGACATCAACACTTCAGCGATTTTAGCGGTATGCTGATACTGCTCTTCTTCATCCAGGAAACGGTCCAATGAACTGAAACGTTGCGGATCAAGTAAACGTAGACGTGCAAAGTGAGATTCTACACCGAGCTGTTCTGGTGTTGCAGTCAATAACAATACGCCCGGTGTTTTCTCTGCCAGCTCTTCGACCAGATCATAACGGTCATTGCCACCTTCTTCCTCAGACCACATCAGGTGATGCGCTTCATCGACAACCAACAGATCAAAGCCCGCTTCAATCGCCTGTTCGCGCAGATCTTCGTGATCCACCATCAAGTCCACAGAAGCAATAATGCGCTGCTCAGTCAGGAACGGATTTAGATCAGGATCATGCTCTTTAATCGAGGCAGTACGCGCCAGATCAAATAGAGAGAATTCAAGATTGAAACGACGACGCATCTCAATCATCCACTGATATTGCAGTGAATCTGGAACCAAGATCAGGATACGTTCAGAACGGCCAGTTTTAAGTTGCTGATGAATGATCAGACCAGCTTCAATGGTTTTACCCAAGCCAACTTCATCCGCCAGTAAAACACGCGGTGCAAAACGCTGACCGACTTCATGTGCGATATACAACTGGTGTGGAATCAGACCTACACGCGAACCGACCAAGCCACGCAATGGACTGGTTTGCATATTGGCTTGCATCAGCAAGGCTTCAATACGCAGGTCATACCACTCTTTATAGTCAATCTGGCTGGCCAGTAAACGGTCTAAAGGTTTAGACAACTGGATCGTTGCGCCTACACGGGTTTCATTTAAAGCTTTACGTTCTTCTGTGCCATCTTCAAGAGTACGGACCACGTGATAACGCACTACGCCATTGCGATCTTCAACTGACTCAACGGTCCAGATCGTACCTTCCTGATCTTGCAGCTCGTCATTTGCATTAAATACGATACGAGATAAGGGTGCGTTACTGCGAGCATAGACGCGAGTTTCATCGCTTTTTGGGAATAAAATGCTGACCGATCGCTCATCAACATCAATGAGAACCCCTAAACCGAGTTCTGTTTCAGTATCTGATAACCAACGTTGACCAATAGCAAATTGCTGCAATTTTTCCACCTTTATCTTAAGTACAAGATTATGAATATCATGCTCAATCACGAAACGTCATTTGAGCAAAATTTCACACCTTCAAGCAATGTATTTTGACATAAAGCCCACTAAAAAGTGAGCATAATTCACGTCGATTAAACAAGTATTTCCTAGAATTCAGCCGGACAATTAAATTCAACTAACTGTTGTGTTTTAGGATGATAAAAACTTAAACGCTCAGCATGTAAGCATAGACGCGGACTAAGCTGTTGCTGCTCTGGCGTTGCATATAAGGTATCGCCAATAATCGGATGTCCGAGATATTGCATATGTACACGGAGTTGATGTGAACGACCGGTAATCGGAGTCAGTTTCACCCGGGTCACAGCTTGCCCCTGAATTTCAAAATGTTCGATGGCCTGCCATTCTGTAATAGCCGGCTTATTATGATTCGGTTCAGCAATATGCAGTGGTGGACGGCTTGGATCATAAATGACAGGCACATCAACTGTACCCTTGCCTTCTAATGTTCCAGCCACGATGGCCTGATAGGTTTTATCGGTTTGGCGTTCCTGGAACTGGCGGGAGATGGATTTTTGCCCTTCACGGCTTAAGGCAAATACTAAGATACCGGAAGTATCTCGATCCAGACGGTGGATCAGTAAAGTTTTAGGTTCTAATTTGATGAGGCGATTGATCAGGCAATCTTGTAAATCTTCTGTTTTACCGGGCACTGTGAGTAAGCCTGCAGGCTTATGGATGACCATAAAATCTTCATCACGATGTATCAGATGTTCGGTTAGAAAATTACTCAAAGTTCAATCCCACGCTGATCGCGAAAAACAAGGCGGCCATAATAGAAAGCTTGAGTGATAATTACAATGCGCATTTATGTAAATGGCGATGAAATTTCCGATTATTTTAAGAAAATTACCCAATTACCGATCATCGACGTGCAGATTGCATTACGAAGCTCACTAAATCATGTAATGACGGGTGTTCCAGCACATCTTCATAACGTAGATCAGCACCATGCGCACGCCATGTGCCAACCAGACTCACTACCGCAACCGAGTCCAGTCCATACTGTTTTAAGTCAGCATAAGGATCAATTTCCAGCGCATCCATATCCAGCTGTTCAGCTACTGCTAACATGATGCCTTTGGTTGACAATACATATTCTGACGACGCACTCAGGTTCCACAATCGGGTCAGACTATAGCTGTTCATATGATGCAAACCTTGTGCCGATATATTCTCAATCCACTGGATATGCTGTTCCTGACTAGGCATCAAAATTGCATCATTAATTATGCAAATTTGCTCTGTCACACTTTGCAGATGTGGCAGGATCTGTTTCAGCATCGGTGTAATCTGTCCGGCGAAAATCAGTTGTGAATGAGTTGAAGCATATTCTCCAAGTTGCTGCATACCTTGCATTAAATCATCGCCATACAAATCAACGATTGGAATATCGAGTGCTTTGGCTTTATTACTGATCTGGATCAGATGAGTTATCAGGTCGCTGTCTTGTATGCCCTGCTGCATACGCAAGTTTTGCAATCCGACTAAAACCAAAACAGATTCATTTGATGTAAGCTGCCATTTGGCTTGAGATGGCGCGAGTTGGATTTTTTTGGGCATGGGGTACAGCATGGGAAGCTCTTATAAATACAAAATAGCATGATGATTCATGCTATTTTAGTTTAGCATCGATTTGAAAAACACTTTGATTTTACAGACGTTTATTGTTCTAATTTCGTATAACCGCCATTATGTTAAATAAAATTTATAAAAGGAAAAGTGAGCTTAAATTTCTCTGAGACATGTGGGTTGTTCTTTAGGTATTCAATGGATTGTTCTTGCGTAGAAATAGGGTCAAAAATATCTATTCCCCTTAGATAAGAAATGCCTTCTAACGCTATTTTTCTGTTTTTGATAGTCCAGAGCTTGGCACAAATCCAATAACTAAATGAATCTTCGCTAATGAGTCTTCGAAATCTATAAGATCAAACATATAAAGTGGTATTTCATCTTGATTTAAATCGTTAATACAAAGCTCAACCCATTGCCTAAACTCATTTAAATTAATTGCTTCTGAAAATAGACACCCAATAGCAAATCCAAGATCAGAACTTTCTTCTTTATATATTTTCCACATACTTAAATTTTTCTAAAATTAACATAATACGCGTTATACGAAATTATTTTGATTTCCTTTTTAAATCATAATTTTATTGTATATAGACAAGCCCTCTCACTAGCGATTGGGCTTTTTAGTTGATATTTCACGTTCCACGCTTCATTTTGGAACATCGTTGGATGATTTTATTAAATTGAGCTGATCAATTTCTATTTTGGATTAGCTTTGCTTAGCCAAAAACTCCTCAATCTCCTGCTGTGCAATCTCAGCATCTTGGAAAGACTTCACTCCAGAAACACCCATCGCACCTACGAGCTGACCCTGATACAGAATCGGCTCACCACCTTCTAACATCCCAGAAAAAGTATCCATCGTCATAAAGCCCATTTGCCCACCTTTGATAATATCTTCAAACAGCTTGGACGGACGGCGACTAATGGCAGAACATCTTGCTTTTTCCAGACACATGTTTGCTGTCATCGGTGATGCACCATCCATACGCTTCATTGCCAGTAAATTACCAGTTTCATCGACCACTGCAATACTGACATTAAAACCCTACTTTAACGCATATTCATAGGCCTGATTTAATAAGAACTCAGCATCGCTTAAGGTCAAATAATGTTTGGTTTTCATCAAGATTTTCCTAATTTTTAATATGAATCTCCCCCTAGCCCCCTCTTTTAAAAGAGGGGGAACTTAAATTTTTAAGCTTAAGATTTCCCTCCTTTTCCAAAGAAGGGTTAGGGGGGATTAAAAACTTAAGCTTTCATTTCCGCAAAAGTTTCTTTAGCCGCTTGAATCGTAAATTCAATATCTTCATCACTATGCGCAGCTGAAATAAATCCTGCTTCAAATGCAGATGGAGCCAGGTTCACACCACGACTTAACATGCCATGAAAGAATTTTTTGAAGGCTTCAACATCACACTTCAGCATTGAATCAAAGCTGGTGATGTCTTCCTGATCCGTGAAGTACAGGCCAAACATACCGCCCACTTGTTGAGTCTTGAATGAAATACCAGCTTCATCCGCAGCTGCCTGTAAGCCTGCAAGCAGTTTTTCCAGTTGAGCATTCAGTTTTTCATAAAAACCTGGCTCACGCAGATGTTTAAACATCTCGATGCCGGCACGCATTGCTAGCGGGTTACCCGACAAGGTACCTGCCTGATACACGTTACCTAGTGGCGCGATGCATTCCATCACTTCACGCTTACCGCCAAAAGCACCGACTGGCAACCCTGCACCAATAATTTTACCCAAAGTGGTTAAATCAGGAGTCACGCCATAATGTGCTTGAGCACCACCGAGACCCACGCGGAAGCCTGTCATCACTTCATCGATAATGAAGACTGAACCATGTTCGTCACAGACATCACGAATAGCTTGTAGAAAACCATCAATCGGTTTCACCAGATTCATGTTCCCTGCTACTGGCTCAACAATCACACCCGCAATTTCAGATCCAAACTTGGCAAAGCATTCTTTTAAAGTAGCGATGTCGTTATACGGAAGGGTTAAAGTATGTTTGGCAAAATCAGCAGGTACACCCGCTGAAGTTGCTTCACCTTCGCCTTTAGTTAGCAGGCCAGAACCTGCTTTTACCAGCAACGAGTCAGAGTGACCGTGATAACAACCTTCAAATTTTACGATTTTGTCACGTCCGGTATAACCACGCGCCAAGCGGATCGCAGTCATCGTTGCTTCAGTACCGGAATTGGTCATGCGCACCAACTCAATCGACGGCATGATGTCGCAAATGATATCTGCCAGAGTCGTTTCATGCACGGTTGGTGCACCAAAGCTTAATCCATCTACTGCTGCATCTTGCACCGCTTTAATAATCTCAGGATGTGCATGACCCAGAATCATTGGACCCCATGAACCCACATAGTCCACATAGCGCTTGCCATCGACATCGTACAGATAAGCACCTTGGGCTTTCTCGATAAAGATAGGCGTACCACCCACGCCATTGAAGGCACGTACAGGTGAGTTGACGCCACCCGGAATATGTTTATTGGCTTGTTTAAATAGTTGTTCTTGCTTTGGAGATAAACTCATGAGAATCACTCAACTCAAAAATACAATAAGAAATAAAAATTAAGCTTGTTCAGCAAACAGTTCCGACCAATCATACACACGTTGACCAACAGTCGACATTGAGCGACCCAATACATCACTAATGACTGCACAAAGGTCGGCGCCGGCTTCAATGACTTCTTTGCCGTTTTCCACCGTCAAACCGCCAATAGCACAAATCGGTACATTTAATTTACTTTTGGCCTGTTTTAAGGTTTCCAGACCAATATTACCTGCTTCTGGCTTGGTATCAGTCGCATAGATCGCGCCAAAGGCCACATAATTAGCCCCATCAGCAATGGCTTGTTCAGCAAGCTCAAGTGAATTATTACAACTGCGGCCAATCAATACATTTTTGGGCAAACGTTCAACAGCTTCCTGAATTGAGCCATCATCCTGACCCAAATGCACGCCTACGCCATATTTTACTGCAGTTTCTAAATCGTCATTAATCACAAATGGAACTTTGTACTGTTCGCACATTTGTTTCATATATTCGATTTCGTAAGCCTGATCTTCTTTCGCTACTTTTTTACGACGATACTGAAGTACCGCAACTTCATAAGTCGCCATTGCACCTTCAAGTTTTGCCAAGAGAAGTTCAATAGGATCATCATTGGTAATTAAATACAAACCGCGCATGACTGCCGCCATTCAAAATACATACGCTATTATAGGCATAAATGGGCGAGTTTCCCCATCCTAAACACTGAATAATACCCAATTCAGGTATTAGATTATTATTTGTACTTTTTATACAGGTGATTGATCAATATCCCTATTTTCAGTGATAGGCGGCTGCGAGAATTTACGTTTTAATGGTTTTATAACAATAATGATAAAGTGTTAATGCTTACGCGCTCCGACAAACGCTTTTAGGATTTTGCAGATAACTTAGTGGAGAAGTTGCAAAATTCTGAAAGCGATTTTTTTATGTCCGAATTTTACAATTCCTGTTTATAAAATTGTTCGAATACCATTAGTCAAAAAACTCAAAGAAAACTTCAAAATACCCAATTTCAGGGATAGGTTTACACCCATTAAAGGATTTAAATAAGTTTGAACACAACAAATAAATAGAAAAGCAAAAGCTGTGTTTTATCTACCAGATCCTTTCTAGCTTTGGGTAAACCGTTAATGAGGAGACGTGTCAAAGCTAGAAAGGGTCGACCCATCTAAGCAAAAACCGACCATCTTATCTTTCGAACTTGCCTCATTCATCTCGTGAATATTTTCGAAATCATTCAGATAAATTAAAAATACGTCAATGCACATCTTTCTATTTTTTTAAATATAAAAAAAGCCCGGAGAAGGTCACTCCAGGCTTGGAAAACTGATTTATTCAGTGACTTATACTCTTTGATAAAATACTGAATAGGTAATAAAACAATTAATAGAATAATAACTCTACACTTGCAAGTGTTTTTATCGTTTTTATTGCAATACTTAAGCATAAATCCGATAAAACGTCATAAGCCCTAACTTGGAGTTTTGTCGTGCTTACGATCGACCAAGCTCAGGTTACCACGTAATACATCAGCAAACATACGCCAGTCTGAAATAAAACTGTAAAGCGGCTGTTTAAAGCTGGCCGGTTTATTCTTTTCAAAAATGAAATGACCAATCCAGGCACAGGCATAACCTGAGAGTAGTCCATAGGCCACATATTTGGCTTTACGCTGACGAAGGGCTTTGCTAAAAAAATATAAACCGATACTGCTGCCTGCGACATGCAAGCGGCGACTCATGATATGGCGATGCTCAGTCAGATAAAACCGGTAAAATTCATGATAGTCACGAATCGGCATTTGTGAAGAAGTCAGTACTGCAATCTCATTGCTCGGCTGCACCTGTGCATTCATTATCATCATCCTAATCTTTTTTCTTCACCTTAGCGCATAATTTAGGCAATTAAAAGTACCTTTATTTTCATGCAATTCTGTACCTGAATTTGGCTTAGATATTGAATTGTCATGCTTTCAGCAAAAACTGGTGAATGAGATCAGCATGTTAATTTTTCCATTTCCATTTTTTTCAATCGGTCAAGTCTTACATCAGATTGGTTTTTCGTTACAATCAGCCGCTCAAAAGTCTAAAAAATATTTCCGTTTCATATCGGAATTTCATGCAAGCGAATAAAAATTCAATTTGTTTTTTAATATTTTTCAATAAATTGAATAGACAGGATGATTATCATGGTTGAAGTTGAACTCAAGTTCCAGATTCCCGCGGCACGCCGTACTGCCCTGCTTAAGGCACTTGATCCCAAGAAATCTCAACAGATCCAGCTTCAAGCCAAATACTATGATACTGCAGACCGTCAACTGGCCCAGCATGGAATTGCCCTACGTCAGCGATTAGAAGGCAGTCGTTGGGTTCAGACGTTAAAAGCGGCAGGTAAAAGCCACATTGAACGTTTCGAGCATAATCATGATCTAGGTGAATTAGAATATTCTCCTGAGCTGGACCTGAGTATTTACAAGCAGTCTGCTGAAGCGCAAACCTTGCTTAATCGTGCTTTAGGTGATCAGTTTGACCTGCTGCAACTGCAGTTTGAAACCGATATTGCCCGTACCTTGCGCGTGATTGAATATGAAAATACGTCAATCGAAGTCAGCTTGGATATCGGCTGTATTCGCACGCCTCATGCTGAACAGGAAGTGCATGAGGTTGAATTCGAGTTAAAGCATGGCTCAATTCAGGATTTGCTGGCCTTTAGTTTTGAATGGGTCAAAAAATATCAGCTGTGGCTGGATGTACGTAGTAAGGCTGAAATTGGGAATTTGTTAGCAACTAATCAGAGCGTGAGTCCCGCTACTTTTGCCAAAGAATTCCAGATCAGCAAAAAAGATAGTGCGGGTAAAAACCTGTGTCATCTGGTGGCCCAGCAAATGCAGCATCTATTGCCCAATATCGCGGCAATCTCCGCGCAAGTGGCAGAACAGCAACATATTGATCAGGCACAACAGGCCTTAGATCATCTCTATCTGACCCTACTTTTGTTTAAAGATTGGCATCCTCAAGTTTCAGACAAATGGGCGCATCAGCTTGCCGCATTTAAACACCAGTTTGAACATCTGCAACATTTACAGCACATGCAAAACACTCTGGCTGGTTTCCTGCAAAATCCTACAACCGCAGAGAACCTGACTAAAGATATCCTTTATGCCAAAGAGAAGCTGGGCAATCTGGTGAAGTCCACCCAGAATGTGCATCACTATCTGGAATTGCTGGTCTTTAGCTTAAGTACAGATGAAGCTAAGTCGCAGGAATTGAAATCTGCAGCGCAAACTACCTTGCAGCAACAATACAAAGTCTTGCAAGAACAGATGAACCAGACTGATATTACCAATTTTGAAAGTCTGGATCAGCTAGCAATTCGCATTCAGGAATTAAAATTCAGCTTCCCGATTTTGACCACAATTTATGATGTCAAAAACCTGCAAAAATACAGCAAGGCTTTAAATGATGCACAGCAGGCAGCTAATGAATATCAGACGCTAGCCTCTTCTGCAGTCTATATTCAACAGACCGAGCTGGAAGCCAGTGACTGGTTTGTGCTGGGTTGGTTGACCGCAAAACAGGAAGTCTATGCACAAAAATTACTGGAAGCGACAGAACAGTTTCTGGTCAGCCGCAAATTCCTTAAATAAGTATTTAACTGACTTTCAAAGCACGCTACGGCGTGCTTTTTTTGTTGCACAAGCACATCACAACACTTTCGTTGTTTGGTCTATATTGATTGTTATGAGCTTCATCGAGAAGGAATGGCCCGATGGCAGAAATCGAACTCAAATTCCAGATTCCGCAAAGTATACGTCACCAATTCGAACAAGATTTTCAGCAGTACGGGCCGACTCGACATCATTTATGTGCCAAATACTTTGATACTGCCGATCAGCAGTTACAGCAGCACAAAATTGCACTCCGGCAGCGTCTGGAAGATCAGCAATGGTTTCAGACCTTAAAAGCACCGAGCCAGCATCAGTTTGAACGCTTTGAACTAGAAGAAGCATTGGATACTGCACCGGATAGGTGTGATTTAAAAGTTTATAGCAAGCATAAACAAGCTCGGAAGATTCTAAAACAGGCACTTCACACCCTAGATACGACTCTGTCTCTACAATTTGAAACTGATGTAGAGAGGGATCTTTGGGTTAAAGATTACCGAGGAAGTCAGATTGAAATTGCACTAGATAGAGGTGAGATTCGTTCTAAGGGCCAAACTTTGGATATTTATGAAGTCGAATTTGAGCTTAAAAGTGGCAGACTTAGTGACCTAATTGATTTTGTTAAACCTTGGATTCAACGCTATCAGTTATGGCTGGATGTACGCAGCAAATCTGAACGTGGTTATGCCCTGTTGAATAATAAAACTGATCTTCCGGTCCAGCATCAGACAACCTTAGAGCTCGCAGCTAAAGACGATATTCATCATATCTTGCAAAAAATTATCAGCAACTGTCTGACTCACTTGTTTCCTAATGCGACGGCGATTGCGCTAGAGAATTACAATAGTGACCATGTGCACCAGGCCCGCGTCGCTATCCGGCGTTTACGCAGTGCCTTAAAAATCTTCCAGCCCTATCATCAGGATTTGCCAGAGGAATGGCAGGATCAGTTACGAAATATCTTCCAGCAATTGGGTTCTACCCGGGATCGCGATGCTTTGGCTGAAAGTCTGCTTCCTCAGCTAGAAGCGGCAGGTTCACCAGTATTGCAATTACCTCCAGCCCAACAGGATCAGACAGATATTAGCCAATTATTCAAAGAGTCCACCACGATGGAGCTGATACTGGAGCTATTACGTTTTAGTCAGGATCAGAGTGAAAAACAGCAAAAGTCCTCCCATAAAATCCTGTGTAAAGGACTGAGTAAACTGCACCAGAAAGTCTGTGCAGATGCAGAGAGTTATCAGGAACTGGATATTGAATCGCGCCATCGCACCCGCAAGCGGGTTAAACGCTTGCGTTATAATGTGGAATTTCTGCAAAGTCTGTTTCCTGAAAAGGAAGTTAAAAGATATCTGAAAGCGCTAAAACCCTTACAGGAAACTTTGGGTCATTATAATGACCTGTTTGTCGCAGAAAGCCTGTATAGACCTTATGCCAAAAAACACTCCAAGGCATGGTTTGTCATCGGGTGGCTTACTGCAGAACAGCAGCATCTGTCGAAACAGGCTGCCGAGCAGTTACAGAAATTTTCTCACACCAAACCATTCTGGCAATAGATAAATAGGCAAAATCGCTCTAGCGATATTTGCGGTACACTTTCCAGGTATTGTTATCGGCTAATGGATCGCTATAACTATCGCTGCGCTGCTTACGCGGCTTATCACGGGCATCAACCAGCTCAAAATGTGGTTCAACACTCAGGACGATTCCATTCACATAAAATCGAGTCCGAGTGTATTCACTTTGACCATGCTGGAACACATAAGTACGCAGATCTACAAATTCACGATGTGCCACCAAAGCCGCCGTCTCATCACTGTCTAGCCAGCGTTGCATGGCCTGAATCTGTTCCGGTTCAAATTGTCCACATTTTTCAATCAGGCTGGCAATACCACGAAAGGTCTTGGATTCTTTAGCACGGGTTTTATTAATCCGGATGCGGTCTACATGAAAATAGAATAAAGGCAAATTCAAATGACTTGGCAAATGAATCGCATCCAGGACTTCATCTTCCATAAAAGGCTGAAACAGATCCTGTGCCCTTTCAATCAGACCCAGCCATTGCTTGTAATATTCTTCGACCTGCGACTTGGTGCCATAATAAATTGGCAATCCTTCAACATTAGCCAGATTTGCCGGTGGCCAGATATTCTGGCGCAATAAGGCAATATCACTTTTCAGGCTCTGTACCGCAATTGCATCTTGCATGAGATTCACATTTTTATTGCTTAGGCTATTTTTAGATTAAGGCAAAGGTTTAGTTTCTGCAAGGCTTTGCCTATAATTAGTGATTAAGATTTTATTATCAGGAAAAATTCATGGTTCAAAAGATTGAAGCAACCGATGTAACCGAAGAAGAAGCGTTAAATGCTGCATTCTTTGAACGTGCTGATGAATTTATTAAACAGGCCAACGAATTTAGCCGTATAGAAAAAGGCTCTCAGGAAAACCCGGCAGAAAAACGTGGTCAAGTCAGCGCCGCAATGCTGTTTGGTACTGCCCGCTTTAATACTTGGGTCGCTGCCAACAATTTCAAAGATGGCAACGAGATGCGCGACGCTAAAGATCAGGTCATGTCTTATATCTTGCAGCAATTTCAGATGATGCTGGAAGATAACTATGATGAATACTGTGAGCAGTTTGAAAACTATTTACGTTTCCGTCGTAATGAAGAGTTTCATGCCAACAAGCATCAACACGACCACGATCATTAATGAAAGCCCTACGGGGCTTTTTTTAAATCTTTGATTTTTAATTTGACTTTAATGCTGCATTTATCCTATAAAAAAATGAATAAAAATTAAACGACGACCACAAATATCATGCAGCAACTGCCCTTTCCGATTATAGATCCGCATATTCATCAATGGGACCCTTATACCACACCGCATGCCGCAGCCTCTGCCGTAAAATTATTTGGCAAACATCCAAAACTGCTGGACAAGATGGTGCGACTGATCAAGCCCAAAGCGGTGATCGATACCATTGGTCTAACCGAACATCTGACCGCACCTTATCTACCTGAAAATTATAAACGTGACATCGGTCATTATCAGGTGGAACAGATTGTTCATATAGAAGCAAGCTGGCATGAGCATAAAGGTACTGGTGTGGTTAATGAAACCAGGTTTATTGCCGGACTGCCTTTTGCTGAACAGAGTATTCAGCTAGGCGGCATTGTGGCCACAGCTGAACCTCGTCAAAAAAACTTTAAACAGCTGCTGCAATTGCATCAGGAAGTTTCGCCTAAACGACGTGGTATTCGTAAAATGGCATCGTTCCATGCCGATAAAGGCATTCATGCTTGGACCGATGAACCGCATTTATACTGCAACAAGAAATTTCTGAAAGGATTTGAGGAATTAGCCAAAGCCAATTTAAGTTTTGATGCCTGGGTTTATTCTACCCAAATTTCTGATGTGGCCCATCTGGCCAAAACATTTCCTGAAACACCAATTGTGCTGGATCACTTGGGCACACCTGCCGGCATCTTTGGTAAAGTCGGTATAGCGACAGGACAAACAGCACAGCAGCGAGACTATATTTTTCAGACCTGGAAAGAAGACCTGGCTGAACTGGCAAAATGCCCGAGTGTATATAGCAAAATCTCCGGTCTGTTTATGCCTGTACTCGGTCACCGTTTTCATTTAGATCGAAAACTGGCAAAAAAAGATGAACTGATTCAGCTCGCGACTCCGCTAATCCAACATGCCTTACAATGTTTCTGTAAAGATCGCATCATGTTTGCTTCTAATTTCCCGATGGATCGTGTCAGCACAGATCTGGTCACCATCATTGATGCCTTTAGCGATATTGTGCAGAACTATGACGAACATGCTGTAAAGCCGGTTTTTTATGAGAATGCGAAACGCTTTTATCGCTTATAGAAGTCTTATTGGGTAAAACTGAATCAACAAGTAGATTAAAATTTTTCATGGTCATAGATACGCGGAAACGTCATCCGCAATTGTTTGAGGCAGGACTACATCGTAAGAAGATGGCTTCTATAATAAATTTATTTCGTGAAGGTGGTGGACGAGTTTTGCAAATGACAAATGGTTTTGGCTACTTTTGCCGAAACAAAAGTAGCCATATAGACATCTAAACACTGATTCAAAATGAAAAGATACCGTCATTGGCTTATAAAAATTATGGAGTTTATTTCACCGCTTTCCCATACTGATCCGCCATGACTTCAACCAGTTGATCCGGTTTAACATATTTTTTGATAACGGCATCGACATCTGCCTTGGTCAGCTTGGCAATGGCCTGATCGCGTTTTTCCCGATAAATCAGATTACGATCCTTTTCAAGTTGTGGGATCAGCATGCTGTGAATACGACGATCATCTTCCAGTGCAGTGACGCGCTGTTTCAAAATCGTGGCTTTCGCTGCTTCAACTTCCTGCTCGGTTACTCCTTTGGCCAAAAGTTCATTCAATACCTTATGCACAGCTTGGGACACCTGTGCTGATCGGCCAGGCGTATAATTCGCCTGAATGCCTAATGCACCTGAGTCAATCCATTCATCATACTGAGCATTGGCACTGAAACCATAAACCAGCGCATTTTTCTCACGCAGTTCCTGTGCTAAACGTGAAGACAACTGTGAATCACCTAGAATGTGTCGGAATACCAGCATGGCAGGCAAATCTACATGTTCTGCACCGACAGGAAATGTCATGACAGCCTGATAATGACCGAACTCACGCTGTTCAGACAACGCATGGATTTTCTGTGCCGGATAAACTGTATATTGACCACTTAAGAGCTCATAAGGCTGCTTAGCTTTCCAGCTCGCAAAGTTATTTTTGAGGACTTTACTTACGGACTTCGGATTAAATTCCCCGGTCACTGCGATCTGGGCATGATGGGTATTAAAGAACTGTCGATATAACGCTACGACCTGTTCACGAGTAGCAGCTTGAATCTGTTTTTTTGCTAGTTCAGGTTCAAAATGATAGCGAAGGTCACCCGGCTGATAAATCTCGGTCGCGCGAGACATAGTCAGGCCTGCCACCATATTGGGCTCAGTATAAGGACGGTCTAACGCAGACAGGCTTTGTCCTTTAATCAGGTCAAACTGGCTCTGCTCAAAGGCCGGTTTATTGAGCACATCCAGCACATACTGGAAAAATTCTTCAAACTTCTCTTTTTTGGCACTGATCTGAATGCTCATGCCATTTTCAGAGGAACTGGCCGTGGCTGAACCACCAGACTCAATAATTTTATCGGCAATCTGTTGCAAGCTCTGGGTTTCAGAAGAACGCAGCAATAAGTAAGCTGTCAGATCCAGAACCTCGCCTTTATTGAACAAACTTTGTGCCGTGCCAAAATTAAGTGCAATAGTGGCATAAACTTTGTCATCCTGAGTCTGGGTCGGGAATAAAGCGTATTTAATGCCATTCTTCAGTTTGCCCCGTTGAATCTGCTTGTCCTTAGCCTGTAAATATTGCTTGGACTGCACCACATACTGCTTTACTTCTGCCTGATAGACACTGACATCTTTCAGCGGTTCTGCTGCTTCAGCCTGCTGGTCCAGAGTTTGAGCCGGCACTTCAGTCTGGGTCAGCTCCTGTGCTTTTTTCTGATCTTCTGGTGTCGGCAAGATATTGCCAGAAATACGATATTCTGGCTTAAAGAATGCCTTATACACCTGATTGATCTGATTGACATCCAGCTTTTCTATGGCTTGCAGATCTTTAAAATACTGGCTCCAGTCACCTGAATAAGCCACTACATATTCACTTAAACGCGAACCTAAAGCGGTTGCGCTATTTTTAATATTGTCCGCCTGGTTTCGGGTTAGACTTTTAGCCCGGTTTAATTCAGTTTCGTTAAATGGCTGGCTCTGCTCTACACCCTGAATCAGGCCCTGCTCAACCTGCTTGACTTGATGATTTGGCGCATAGATGGCACCCATAAACACCAGATTAAAATCTTTATCCAGCCAGGTCATAGACTGCACTGTAGTGGTCTTACCCGTCTCGACCAGACTTTGATACAGGTGTCCGCTAGGTTGCAATGTATATAAGATTGGAGACATGGCCAGCGTGGTTTTAATACTTTCTTCTGACTGGTTCAGATAAATATTAAATTTGGCCAGATCACTACCCTTTTGCACGGTAAATTCACGCTGTTTGATCTGTTCAGGTTTTAGCGCAGGCACTTTTACCGCTTCAGGCACTTTGCGGGACTGGATCGGGCTAAAATGGGTATCAATCTGCTTCAGCACTTCTGCCTTATTAAATTTGCCCGAAATAATCATGAGGGCATTATTCGGTGCATACCAATGGCGATAAAACTGGTTCAGCTCCTGCATCTTGATCGATTGCAGTTCGTTCAAATCGCCAATCGGTAATCGTCCCAGATATTGATTGCCATAAGCTGATTTAAACACCTGATCCATCAGCACGGAAAATGGCTGATCCAGACGGATTTCACGCTCACGCTTCACGATATCAATTTCAGTTGGCACATACTTTTCTTGCAGGACAAGCTTATCCATACGTTCAGCTTCAAGGAAAATTACTTCATTGACCGCAGTCTGCTCAGGACGAATCACATTGGTATATTTGGTTGAGTAATAGTCAGTACTGGCATTGGTCATTAAGGTATATTGATCCAGACGGCGCTGAAACTCATCTCCCTTTACATTTTCCGTGCCTTTAAATGCCAAATGTTCAAGCAGATGTGCCAGACCACCTTTGCCTTGCGGATCATTCAGTGAACCGGTCAGATAAACCGTATTCATAAACACTTTATTTTCTTTATCATTGGGCGCAAGAATAATTCTTAAGCCATTTTCCAGTCGATATTCTTCGATATTCTGTTCTGTTTTCACCAATACCGGCTGTGCAAAACTGGCCGCTGTCCAGGTAGATAATAAAATCGCCAAGCTCAAACGTTTAAAGCGTATTTGCATTGTTCATCCAAATTTTTAAGTGTGAATTTTTATTTACAGTCACTCTGATCTTAGAGAAAAGTCTTTATTATGAATAGTCTATTTTATAAGAGGCCAAATAAAATACCGCGCAATTTCACGGTATTTTATTGAATATATTAATTAAATATAAAGTTCGGCCAGCATAAACAGTTTGGCATAACCAGAAATTTCAATGCGGTCTTGTTCTTTTAATGCGCAATATAATACACCACCACGCTGAGAGGCCTGATAAGCCACCAGTTCAGTTTTATTTAATTTCTCCGCCCAGATCGGTGCAATCCCGGTATGAATTGAACCGGTGACCGGATCTTCATTAATCCCGTTACTTGGTGCAAAATAACGTGATATACAATCATATTGAGTATCGCCAGCGGTAATCGCGACATCCAGTAATGGACCCACCGCTGTAATCGCGGTTCTTTTTCCATTCAGCTGCTTCAGCAATTCAATATTGGGTTGCTCATCCAGCACATCCTGCACTGATTCATATTCAATAATATAACCTTGTGTATTCAGATAAACATTTTTAAAAGGCTTCGTCAGCGCCTGTCTTAAGGCTTCCGGATATTCTGTAATGAGTTCAGGCTGACGGATTGGGAAATTCATCCGGATTTTGCCATCTTCATCCTGGCGTACTGTAAAAATACCTAGATCTTTGACATGAAAATAAATGGTTTTTGCAGAGCTAAAATCCTTGAACAGTACAAAGCTACTGGCCAATGTGGCATGTCCGCAAAAATCCACTTCCTTGGTCGGTGTAAACCAGCGAATTTCATAATTTTCTGCATCCAGCACTTTGACAAAAGCGGTCTCAGACAGATTATTTTCCAGGGCAATATTCTGCATCAGGTGATCATCCAGCCAAGCATCCTGCACGATGACTGCAGCAGGATTTCCCTTAAATAGAGCCGTCGTAAAAGCATCCACCTGGTACATTTTCATTTTCTTTACTCCTGTATGTAGGTGTTTAGTTTAAAAGCTTTTTTCCAGAAGGGGAATTTTATATGCTGTGGATCAGATGATTTATTTTTCTCCCTTTTCACTCATTAAGGTTCTTTATGAACAATTCACATATTCAAACTGTACCTTTAGAAAAAGCCTATCGCCTGATTACGCACGGCCCAACAGTACTGGTGTCTGCCAATGATGGGCAAGACACTGATGTCATGACCGCTGCCTGGGCATGTGCACTCGAATTCAGTCCAGCAAAAGTCACCGTAGTGCTGGATAAAAGCACCAAGACCCGAAAAATAATTGAAAATTCTGGCAACTTTGCACTGCAGATTCCCACCCTCAAACAGCTGGAAATGGTCTATAGCCTGGGAACATTGAGTCTGTACAATGACCCAGACAAACTGGAGCAGTCCGGTGTGCAGTTATTCAAATTCGCAGATCAAGAGATCCCAGTTGTAGAAGGTTGTGCCGCCTGGATTTTATGTGAGCTGATTTCCGAGCCACATAACCAGCAGACCCATGACCTGTTTATTGGTAAGGTCATTGCGGCTTATGCCGATGATCGGGTGTTCCGTAATGGGCACTGGTACTATCATGAAGTCAGCGAAGAATGGAAAAGTATTCATCATGTCGCCGGTGGTCACTTCTATACCATTGGCGAAGCTGTCGCAGTAAAAGATGCAGAATAAATAACTGATCTTTTTAAACAAATTATATAAAAAATTCTTGCAAACAGGCGGCCTTGACCACAGTCAGACTGCCTGAATTTATGCTACTTTATCCATAATATCTGTTTGGTCTGATGTCTTATGATGCCGTTTAAAATCCACTGTATTGATGTCAAAAACTCATTACAAAATTATATCTGGTTACTTGAACATATACCGACGCATCAGGTCGCGGTCATTGACCCCACTGAAGCTGAGCTAGTTCAGGATTACTGCGCCGAACACGGGCTTGAGCTGAGTCAGATCTGGCTCACCCACTGGCATAAAGATCATATCGCTGGTGTTCCGGATTTAATTCGAAAACAAACATTACCGGTATATGGCTCAAAAGCTGAGCTGGAAAAAATTCCGTTTATTAACCATCCACTTGAACATGACGACCAGTTCAGTTTTCATGGTGTTGAGGTACAGATTATTGCCGTACCGGGTCATACCCTAGGCCATATCGTGTACTTCCTGGATGCCATTGATATGCTGTTCTGTGGCGATACCCTGTTTGCCATGGGCTGTGGACGGGTATTTGAAGGTACTTATCAGAAGATGTACCACTCTCTGGCTCGCCTGGCTGCCCTACCGCCACGTACCCAGGTTTATTGCACGCATGAATACACCTTGTCGAATGCACAGTTTGCCAAACATGTAGAACCGGATAATCCAGCAATTCTGGAGCGTTTCGAACAGGTTGAGCGTATGCGCATGCTTGGGCAATGCACCTTACCCAGTACTATTGCAGCAGAACTGGAAACCAATCCTTTTTTACGCGCAGACAGTGTCGAAGAGTTTCAACGTTTACGCGTGATGAAAGACTCGTTTTAAACTATAGCTGCTTAGAGCAGCTGATGCTTCTGAGCATAGTCATCCAGTTCTTGCTGGGTGACCACTCGTACCGCATTCATTTCATCAATCCTGACCAGCAATAATCCACCCAAAGCAGGTTGATAACGACGCGCACTACCGAATGGCGTATACGCCACCTTGGACTGTACCGAAAAATCCAGCCAGTCTTCATGACCCAGCATCACAGCAACCGGCTCCTGCCTTTGTTGCTGCATAAGTTCAATTTGCTGTTTGACGTACTGTTCAATATTTAATTCAGTCATCATCAATCTTATTTAAATTATATCCATGACAGTATAAAGGGCTGAGCCTAACACCATGATCTGAATACTCGGAAACTTTACTAGATTGTATATTTTTTCAGCCTTATTCAAACTCTAAAACTTCAAACCACGCTAATTCCTAATTTAAAATGAATAATATATAAACAATTATTGATTTAAATATTTGAATATTAATAACTATTCAAAAAATTATTTAGGCTTAAAATTAAAATATTTAGTTACAACATCTTGAAAATAATAAAAAACATAGACTTAGATGAAAAACCTTATATTTCGTCTATATTATCTTGTTCATTAAATCCACAAATTCAATTAAATTAATTTAAATAAGGGTATTTGCCCTTTAAAACGAAAATTCTCACCCTTATCTATGATTTAACTGATGAAGGAGTTATCTCGTGAAAAAAGTGGTTAAAGCAAAAAACGTTCTCGCATTTAGACTTTGGTTAGAAAAATTGGGGTATTCGGTTCGCACCCTGGCAGATAATCGTGGTTTTAGTTTCAGTTTTAAAAAAGAATATGGTCTGGTGACCTGCGATCTTTCAGGTAATGCATTGGCCATGCAGCTGGGTGAGGAGTTTGAAGATCATCTGAAAGCTTAAATTTAATTAATCAATGCAGTCATGATTTACCCTTTTATTTGAGTAAAATTCTATTATTCCTATAATCAGCCCATTTCGATGGGCTTTTTTTCGTTTATAAAATTTCAGGCAAAAAAAAACAAGGCAT
>NZ_DCRI01000117.1:0-17863 GCF_002324975.1 Acinetobacter sp. UBA1496
GTGTTAGCCGGATGCTTACGCTTCTCAAGACGTAGCGAAGCGTAGTGATCCGATGAAAAAAGTAAAATATACCCCCTGAAATCAGATAGAGCGGTTCAATTAGAACTAAACCCAACTATCGCAACACTGAGCTCTGGAGAATCTCGTCGTTTCTTAATTGCGTCGTAATGATGATCATGAAGATAAAATCAAAAAATACAGATTTTTGTGTAAATCCTGAGTAGAATTCGACTTATTTTTTCTGCAGTAAAAAAGCATGGCTTCTCACTATGCTGCTTTGCAAGGACGTTTTATGCTCGCGCTAGATATACAACATGTTCGAATGAAACAACACGCCACTGATAAGGCACAAGCGTTGCAATGTCTAGTCGATATCTTAGTCGAAGACCAATTGGTTACACCTGATTATATTCATGGGTTGACCGTGCGCGAACAACAAAGTGCAACGTATTTAGGGCAAGGAATTGCCATTCCGCATGGGACGCCTCAGTCTCGCCAATGTATTTTAAAAACTGGTATTCGTCTGGCACACTTTCCTGAAGGAGTTGTTTGGGACGGTGAAAATAAAATTTATTTAGCAGTGGTGATTGCTGCGAAATCAGATGAGCATTTGCAAGTCTTACAAATTTTGACGCGAGCTTTAATTAATGATGTCGCTGATCAAGTGAAACAGGCTCAATCTGCAGAGCAAATTATCGCATTATTACAAGCCCAACCCGCATCTTTGGCATTGCATGAAAATTTAATCGCCACCCAAGTTCCCGCACTTGATGTAGAAGATTTAATTTGGCAGGCAACACAGTTGCTGAAACAGCAAAAAATGGTGGAGTGTGGTTTTCTGTCGGGTTTAAACCTAAACAGCATGATTCATTTAGGGGAGGGGGTCTGGTCGATCACTTCTAACCAGCATGTTTTGAGCCCAGCTGTAAGTTTGGTAAAAGCGGAACAGGTTTTAAGCCATCAGCAGGAAATGCTCAAGACTTTGGTGTGTATTGCCAGTAATGAGCAACTGGATATGCAACGGTTTCAACGGTTAATGGATATTTTGTTTGATACTGAACAAGTTCATACCCTCAACCAAGAGCAAGATAGTCACCAGTTGGCGCAGTTAATTGGTGCTGAACTGATTCCTGATTGGCCATCTCGTCGTATTGTCTTAGCTAACGCTCATGGTCTACATGCACGTCCCGCGACACACTTGGTCAATATGACCAAGAAATTTGCAGGGGATATTCTCGTTGCTGTAGATGAGGGGGCTTACGTTTCGGCAAAAAGTTTAACCAAATTATTAGCCATGGGGTGTCGTCGTGGTCAAACTCTGACTTTTATTGCACAACCCGATACCGATGCTGTAGCAGGCTTAGAACAGATTATTGATGCAGTTCAACAAGGTTTAGGAGAAGAAGTTGAAGCTGTTGACCTTGTATCTCATCAGCATAGCAGTAGTGCCCCAGTCGTAAATAATTTGGAATTAATGCCTTTTGAATCACATGGCGATACGGGTAGCTGCGGTATTGCGGCATCAACTGGCCTTGCTTTTGGTCCTGCACATGTGGTGAAGCCACATGAATTTAGTTATGAACGTCGCGGACAGAGTTTTAAAGCTGAGAATGAAAAGCTTGAAATTGCACTTCATCAGGTGAAAAATAACTTACGTCAATTCATTGCACATACTGAATCTACTGCCATTAAGCAGATATTCATGGCACATTTGGAAATGCTGGATGATCCAGACCTCCTCCAAAGTGTACAACGCGGTTTAAAGCAAGGGTTGTCTGCTGCAGCAGCTTGGCATGATCATATTGAAGTGGCTGCTACCGCACAGGCTGCACTTAGCGATCGTTTACTGGCAGAGCGTGCGGCTGATTTAAGGGATATTGGTGAGCGTGTTTTGGCTGCTTTGTGCGGTGTGGCCGATGTCACAGAACCCGAGCAACCTTATATCTTAATTATGCATGATGTTGGCCCGAGTGATGTAGCGCGTCTGAATAAAGATCGTGTTGCAGGCATTTTGACCGCGGTTGGTGGAGCGAGTGCCCATAGTGCTATTGTGGCACGTGCTCTGGCTATTCCAGCAGTCGTAGGTGCGGGTGTAGCTGTTTTAAATATTGAGAACCATGCCACAGTGCTAATTAATGGGGATAGTGGTGAGTATGTGGTCTCACCCGAGCAAAATCAGATTGATCATGCCATTGCAGAGCGCCAACGCCAGCGTGAGTTGCGAGAACAAGCGGAACAGCATTGTTTAGAACCTGCCATCACACTGGATCAACATCAAGTTGAAATCGCAGCCAATATTGGCAAAGTGGGCGCTACGATACAGGCTGTGGCCGATGGGGCAGAAGCAATTGGTTTGCTACGCACAGAATTGGTCTTTATGTCACACAGCAGTGCGCCTGATGAGGCTACACAGGAAGCCGATTATCGGGTGGTGTTAGATGCTTTGGCGGATCGTCCATTAGTGGTACGTACACTTGATGTGGGCGGGGACAAACCTTTGCCGTATTTGCCTATTGAAAAGGAAGAAAATCCATTCTTGGGCTTACGTGGTATTCGTCTGACTTTACGTAAGCCAGAGTTGTTACGTCAGCAATTGGTTGCTTTACTTAAAGCAGCAGATAATCGCCCATTAAGAATTATGTTTCCGATGATTGGGCGGGTTGAAGAATGGCGAGCGGCAAAAGCAATTTTGGATGAGGTTCGCATACAGCATCCATGTGAAAACTTACAAGTCGGTATTATGATTGAGGTTCCTGCGGCAGCATTGTTGGCTCCAATTCTTGCTCAAGAAGTTGATTTTTTTAGTATTGGAACCAATGACTTGACTCAATATACTCTGGCGATTGACCGTGGTCATCCACTGTTGTCTGCTGAAGCTGATGGTTTACATCCGAGTATTTTGTTATTGATTGATCAAACTGTTCGGGCAGCACATCAGCATGGTAAATGGGTGGGCATTTGTGGTGAATTGGCTGCTGATCCAAAAGCTGTGCCTGTATTGATAGGCTTGGGCGTGGATGAGTTGAGTATGTCGAGTACCAGTATTCCATTGGTGAAGGCGCAAATTCGTGGTTTGAACTATATAAATTGCCAACAGGTCGCTCAGCAAGCCTTAAGTTGTGACAGTGCAACTGCCGTACGTGCATTGGTGGAGTAATTACGAATGGCTAAGATATTAAGCATTACTCTGAATCCTGCAATTGACCTCACCGTGCAATTGGATCAACTAAAAGTTGGCGAGGTCAATCGTCAGTTAACGGCCCAAAGCCATGCAGCAGGTAAAGGCTTAAACGTGGCACAGGTCCTTAAGGATTTGGGACATGAACTGATTGTGAGTGGCTTTTTGGGGCAAGACAACCGTCAAATTTTTGACCATCATATCCAGCAAGAGCAATTTGATAACCAATTTATTTATGTTGCAGGTGAAACACGACAAAACATTAAAGTTGCAGAAGCTTCTGGTCAGATGACTGACATCAATGGCAAGGGCTTTTTTGTAGATACCTCAGCAAAACAACAACTATGTGAACGTTTATCTCAACTGATTTTAGAAGTTGATGTGATTGTGATTGCTGGCAGTTTGCCACAAGGGTTTTCTGCAGAAGAGCTTTCGACACTGATTCTATGGTTACAGTCTGCTGGTAAAAAAGTCGCAGTAGATACCAGTGGTGTTGCGTTGAAAGCAGCAATTGCTGCCCATCCTTGGTTGATTAAGCCTAATACAGATGAGTTGACGGAAACCTACCATTTGCCAGCAGAAACGTTTGCAGAACAGCAGCATCTTTTTGCCAGTTTAAATAGTCAGATCGAACATATTGTGGTCTCGATGGGTGAAAACGGAGTGAACTGGCTTCACCGCACGCAACCCCTGCATGCTACTGCACCGAAAGTCACCGTCCAAAGTACGGTGGGTGCGGGAGATTCCTTGCTGGCAGGTATGATTCATGGCTTGTTGAGTTCAACTTCCCCAGAAGAAACATTGAAAACAGCAACCGCAATTGCGAGCAACGCTGTGACCCAAATTGGGTTTGCCCTTCCAGACTTTGCTGTTATTGAAGATTTGAAATCGCAAATCTCAGTCCAATCATTGAGTTAATACGATGCAAGAGATAAAACATATTTTATTTGTGCCACATAGTCCCGAGCAGCCGATTAATGCAGTGATTTTGGCCAAAAAACTCTCCAAAGCAGCGACAGCACTTGGTATTTCCAATGATGTGGCGACATCAGTCGAGCATCTCGATTTATCAAATGTTATTGATACAGTTGTTTTTGTTGGACAGAAGTCGGTAGATGCGGATCAACTGCGTGACAAGGTTGTGAAAGTCATTGGTTTGAATAACGCACAACACGATGCGATCATGCTTTTGCAACAAGTTCTTGAGCATTCAGATGCTTTAGATGAAACTACTGCAGCCAATGTAGGGATTACACGGTTTGTCGCCATTACAGCATGTCCAACTGGTGTTGCGCATACGTTTATGGCGGCCGAAGCCTTACAACAGGGTGCAGTAAAGCACGGTTATCAGATTGATGTTGAAACCCAAGGATCGGTTGGGGCTAAAAATATTTTATCGGCAGAAAGTATTGCCAAAGCAGATGTGGTGATCTTAGCAACGGATATTGAGGTCAATACAGATCGCTTTGTAGGCAAACGTGTATATCGCTGCAGTACAGGATTTGCCCTTAAGCAAACGGATAAGACTTTTGCAAATGCAATTGCTGAGGCCAAAGTGCTTGAAACGGGTAAGCAAACAGCCACTAAGACAGAAAATGAAAACAAAGAAAAAACTGGAATTTATAAACACCTTTTAACAGGGGTATCTTTCATGCTGCCGATGGTGGTGGCGGGCGGTTTGATCATTGCCATCTCGTTTATGTTTGGCCTCAATCCTGTTGAAGGAAGCTTTGCCGCATCCTTAAAGCAAATAGGTGCTGCAGCATTTACTCTTATGGTACCTATGCTGGCAGGTTACATTGCTTATTCTATTGCGGATCGTCCGGGTTTAACTCCAGGTTTGATTGGCGGTTTACTTGCCACACAATTAGAGGCAGGCTTTCTCGGTGGATTAGTTGCAGGTTTTATTGCAGGTTATATTGCGTTATTTTTATCGAAGCAGCTTAAACTCCCAAGTAGCTTAGAAGCATTAAAACCAATATTGATTATTCCACTATTGGCCAGTTTAGCTGTTGGTTTAATCATGATTTATGTGGTTGGACAGCCTGTTGCACAATTGTTTGAATTACTCACACACTTCCTTGCCAATATGGGGACGACCAATGCCATGATCATGGGGATTATCCTTGGGAGTATGATGTGTATTGATGTTGGAGGGCCAATAAATAAAGCGGCTTATGCCTTTACGGTGGGCTTACTTACGTCACAAACATACGGACCGATGGCGATTACCATGGCTGCGGGTATGGTACCGCCATTGGGTATGGCAATTGCAACTTTTCTGGCAAAGTATAAATTTACCAAACCTGAGCAAGATGCAGGGAAGGCTGCTGTAGTTCTGGGCCTATGTTTCATTTCGGAAGGTGCTATTCCGTTTGCTGCCAAAGACCCGATTCGAGTGCTTCCATGCGCGATCGCAGGTGGTGCTGTAACTGGGGCTTTGGTTGCATTATTTAAATGTGAACTAGTCACTCCGCATGGCGGTGTAATGGTGCTGATCATTCCGAATGCGATGAATTATCCATTAAAATATTTATTGGCGATTGCGATTGGAAGTGTGGTGACTGGTGTAGCTTATGCCGTGATAAAACAACGGTTAGAATAAGCCCTTCATAGAAGCTTTGTGAAAGCTATTTAGTGCAATAAATGAATATTATGCTCAATCCAATTTGGATCAGTTGGAGAGTCTCTGCTTGAATTTGTCCAGGTAGTAGGTCATGAGCGATATTGCTGAACCGGATTGCAACCTTACAAATCGAGCCAATAATTTCATCAACTTCTTGGACACAAAGTTCCGCTTCCTGAGTACCAAGTTTCACAAGAGCTTGTCGAGGAATATTCAGTGCCTCACCCATGATATCCATTTGATGTGCAGGAAAGTTCTAAACCTCTACTGATCGCTTCTGCACTGTATTCAAAGGCGATTAATGGCCGACCTGTGATTGCGGTTGAGGAGACCAATGTACCCCAAAGCCAATATTCACCCCATCCATTGTAGTAAACATTAAGTTTTTGAGCATGGATTTATTTCCTTTTGATACGTTGGCGAGCACTACTGTTCTGAAATGACAGCTTTGTCCGTTATAATTGTATAAACATTTTTGGTTTCTGGTAATTATGTCCTCATTGATCAATTTTCTATCTCGCTTTAGTACTGCAACTCTTCAGCGCAGTCTGAGCTATGCTAAACACATTGATAGGGAAACGATTGAATTCTTTGAGGACAAAGACGGGGTTACGATGTATGCCCAAATTGAAGGGACAGATTATTACGATACTGCAATTACCTATAATCCCCAAAAAGACCGTTTAATCGATGACGATTGCACTTGTCCGGTTGGATATAACTGTAAACATGCTGCTGCTTTAGCGCGGTTATTCTTTCAAGAATATCGTCAGGAATTTCAGCAGCGTTATGCTGACTCTCAATCCCCGCAGGGAATCGCAAAACGCCAACGGGGGGATGATCAGGCGCAGCGCTGGTTGAATGATTTTAAACGGTATTTACAACAGACTGAACCAGAGCAATCTGTCAAAACAAACAATTATTTAATTTACCTGCTAGATCAGTCTGTCAGCTTAAAGAAATTGACAGTTGATGTTCAGAAGGCCAGACGCAATAAAAATGGCTCAATTGCGGGGGAAAGTTATTATACCCAATATGAAAATATCACCAGAAAGCATCTGACTTTACCTGAACAAAAACGACAATTATTTAACCAGATTTATTATTATGCCAAAATAAACAGTGACGAACGCTTTTATCAAAGCAATCTCGATATCTCCAGCATTTTATTGGAGCATTTCAAATCTTTTATTCAAAGTGGCGATGTGTACTGGCAAAAAAAGAGCCATACTGCACTTCAATGGTCAGAACAAGGCTACAACATCGAATTTAGATGGGAACAAGGGGCTAAACAACAGACAGAGCATTTAAACATTGAATTGGTCAATGGTGATATTCGACTCGATTTGAAATTAAATCCACATATTCAGATTCTCGCGAGCCAGCCACCGTGTTATGTGGATATTCAACAGAACACGGTGGGCCAGTTATATGGTGAATATACGGCAAATCTTCTGTACCATTTTTTACAGATGCCTGATCTTCCATCTATGCTCTTGCCAGAGTTTGAGAAACTGACTCATCAATATTCAGACGTGAAAAATCTACCTCAGCCCGAGTCTATTCAGCATATTGATGTCCTTGAGGGAAGTCCCCAGCCAATTTTACGCTTCGGTGTTTTAGATAAATTTGATTGGAAATGGGAAGAGTCTGTTTGTGCCGAAATTGAATTCTCCTATGTAGGCGGACGAATAAAAGCAGGTACATCAGGTGACAGTTTTATTGGTGAGCAGCATGGCAAAATGGTGCGACAGCTTCGGAACTTAGTTCAGGAACAACAGTCAATCCAGCGTTTACAGCTATTGGTCGAATCACTGAAGTGGGTGAAAGATCTTAATTATTACCAGCAATTAAAACTGGATAAACAACGTCTTGATTCTATGGTTTTTGCGTTCTATGGAGACTGGATCAAACAGCTGATGCCCATCAATCAAATTGAATTGATTGGATGGCAGATAGAGCATCTGGAACACAGCCCATTTAAGCTGCAATATGTTGAAAATTTAAATATTTCCATCACTGAATCTGAAAGCCAACAAGACTGGTTCAATATCGGGGCGACCGTTCAGGACAGTGCAGGCAATAGCTATGATTTACTCGATGCACTTGTGGCTTTGGTGAAAGAACAGCCTGATTTACTTGATCCACGGATTTTTGGTCATCTGAATGACAGTCACATTTTCACCCTGAAAACTGCAGCGGATCAACCAGATTTGGCTTTATCCGCAAAGGACATTAAGCCGGTATTGTTGCATCTGCAGAGCATTTTACAGCAAGAAGAGCGTAGCATAGATCGCTATGATGCGAGTCAACTATTAGAATTACAACATCATCTGGGGATGGTGTGGCAGGTCAGTAATCGCCTGCAGCAATTTGCGCAGAAATTCAAACAAGGCTATCAGCAACAACTGCCGACACCACAAGGTTTTCAGGGGGAATTACGTCCATACCAGCAGCAGGGCCTAGGCTGGTTACAGTTTTTAAGGGAAACCCAGCATGGCGGGATTCTGGCGGATGATATGGGTTTGGGTAAAACAGCACAAACTTTAGCCCACTTACTCATGGAAAAGCAGGCTGGTCATTTGCAGGACAGACCCGCCTTAATTGTTGCACCCACATCGCTGATGCATAACTGGTTCAAAGAAGCGGAAAAATTTACCCCTGAGCTCAAGGTACTGCTGCTACAAGGCCCCGACCGCCATCAGTATTTTGAGCAGATTTCACACTATGATATTGTGTTAACCACCTACCCGCTCTTGGCGAGAGATGAAGAGCAACTGAAGCAATATGAATATCATCAACTCATTCTGGATGAAGCGCAGAATATTAAAAATCCGCGTGCCAAAGCTGCACAGGTAGTACGGCAATTAACAGCGCGACATCGTCTATGTCTAACTGGTACACCTATGGAAAATCATTTGGGTGAGCTGTGGGCACTATTTTATTTTCTAATGCCAGGATTTTTATATTCACAAGAAATCTTTAATAAAAAGTACCGCTATCCTATTGAAAAACGCGGTGATCAGCAGTTAAGGCAAAAGTTGGTAAACCGCATTAAACCCTTTATTTTACGTCGCTTGAAAACTGACGTTGCCAAGGAATTGCCTGAAAAAACCACGATTGAAGTCAATATTGACATGAATGAGCAGCAATCCAAGCTATACGAGGCTGTTCGCGCCACGATGCAGGCAAATATTCAGAAAATTGTGGCAGAAAAAGGCTTTAAGCGTAGTCAAATCCAAATTTTAGATGCCTTGCTGAAGCTGCGTCAGGTCTGTTGTCATCCTAGCTTGCTGAAACTGGATTCAGTTAAAACCGGGCAGGCGTATTCTGCCAAACTTGAACAGTTGATGGATATGGTTGTTCCAATGGTGGAAGAGGGACGAAAAATTCTTATTTTCTCTCAGTTTACCTCAATGTTGGAACTGATTGAACAACAGCTCCATCACGCAGAAATTGGCTATGTGAAGCTGACTGGAAAGACCAAAAAGCGAGATGAAGTCATTACAGCATTTCAGTCTGGACAAGTGCCGGTATTTTTAATCAGTCTGAAAGCAGGAGGGGTTGGTCTGAATCTAACTGCCGCAGATACGGTCATTCACTATGATCCATGGTGGAACCCTGCTGCTGAAGATCAAGCTTCAGATCGTGCATGGCGGATTGGACAGGACAAGCCGGTATTTGTGTATAAGCTGATTACCAATAAAAGCATAGAAGAAAAAATTATTGCCTTGCAGCAGAATAAAGCAGAACTGGCACAGTCTATTCTAAGCACAGATCATGAGGGAGAAGTGAAACTGACGGAAAATGATGTGATGAAATTGTTTGAGAAATTTTAGCTTGGTTACAGGTTTCCTCTAATCATCTGTAAGTATCTGAAAGTCTGGATGCAATTTTTTCCAATGTTCTCTTAATTTTTCTTTATGAACAGAAAACATAGGTAAGTCTAGTAATAGCACTTGCCATACTGACCGTGCTTTGTCCATGATCGCGTGAAGTTGTTTTTCAATAACACGCCATGGAACACCGACTTTTTCAGCCCATTGTTCAAAGTGTTTCATCTCAGCTAAATACCAATCTTTATTTTTGGCAAGATTCAATGCGAAATGAAGCTCATTTTCAATATATACACTAGTCATCAATATATCGTATGCGGGAGATAATCTTGGTGTTCTTTTGTCCTGATAAATCATACTCCAGTTTTTTAAGTGTGCATCTCCATTGGCGAGCAAAATGTTGACAAGTAAGTGGCTGGCAACTTGCTGAATATCAAGAATTTTGTTATATGAAAATTGATAAATGATCTTTCCTATCTGCTCATAATTTGTGGTGCTGTATTTCTGCTGTGGATATGCACCGAAGATCTGAGCAAAGTCTTCGATGTGAATAAGCTCTGTAGTATCAGCAGTACTCTGTCTATCAAATCTTTTGATTGCAAAAGCATATTGCTCTTGGGGTAAATTTAATGGTGGAAGGTTTTGTAAGAGTGCCATATCCACCAAGCGAATCTCAGAGACATCTATTCCGACCATTTTGGCAAGGCTCATCATAGGATATTCATTTAGCGGAACAAAAGCATGTCTGGAAGAAGGAGTTTTGACAATCCAGTCCCCGTGTAGAGACGATTCCGTTGCCTGGACTAGTGTAAAACGCCCATCTTTGGCTTTCATGGAAAACTTCATTTGGACGCCGGCCAAGGAAAACTTATTATCTGTTCGGATCTCCTGTTTTAAGATCTGATCTGGATTAGAGATCTGCAGTTTGAATTTTATTTCATCTGGAATTTCTTCTGGATCTAATGGAGTCGCAATGAGTGCTCCAGGTAAATCATGACCTAAAGCTGCCAATAACTGAAATTCATTGTCTATATGTACTTTGAGGCTTTGTGCAATCAGTTCGCGTAATGCACCTTCTGGTAGCAAGTTTGATAGCAAGGGATGTAAACGCTGATGTGTAACATAGGTCTTTTCTAAAATCCTATCCACTTGAGGATACAAGGGGGAAGTCAGCAGGCTCAAGGTCGGGCGTTGCTGATCAGAGCGGAAGGAATCTGTAAAAACCAGAATATTTTTTCCGCTCTGAAATCCTGCCAAGTATCCAACGATACCGTGATGTAATGTTAATTTCAGGACGGCAACAGTATTCATGGTTCCTCTCCTCCGAGAAGACCCTTCCATGGGTTAGTCATTAAGTCATCCTGATCTTCAATAGTGACTTTAATTTCATCATTCAATAATTGTCTGATCAAATGAACCTTATCATCAGGAATGAGCATCAGTTGAGCATTTAATCCTGCCGCTATAATTTCTAAGGTCTCTAATCGAGGGTTGCCCTGACTTTCCAGTTTTTGGTACTGCTGTCTTGAAATGCCTGTACGGGATTGCATATCAACTTGCTTTAAGCCCAATTGGGTTCGTCTTTTTTTGATTTGCTGAAGTAAAGACTTATTCATTGTAGATACATTTATTGCTTTTAGGTCCTGTAAGAAACATATTAGTTTCTTTTTTTTGAAAAGCAATTTATGACTTTATCATTTCGATCTGTAAAAGCCCTAGCTACGTAGTGATCTGAAATCACTCTGAAAATACAGTTAAAATACGCGGTTCAATTTACCTTAATCTCCTTACGTAATTGGCAGCCAGATCTGAACTGTTGGCAACTCTCTGGCAAAATTTCCTGGCAGCTCTGCATTTAACTACCTAGCGCAATCTGATAATAAATAATAACAAACCCGCCGTGCAGTTAGCATACAGTAAGTAAAGGAATGGTTGACTGTGATCATAAAAATAGCATATCAAGCCGGAGGGAAACTAGACGGCTAAGTATAGTAATATCAATAGTTTTAATACTTTAGAAACATTAACCGTCGGTTCAGAACACTATCAGATTTTCAACCTGTCTAAATTGCAAGTGCAGTTAGGTGACCTGTCCCAACTACCAAAATCTTTAAAAGTCTTGCTGGAAAATTTACTACGTTTTGAAGATCAGCTCACGGTGAAAACCGAGCATATTCATGCCTTGGCAGGATGGCTTAACGATCGAACTTCAGAACAGGAAATCCAGTATCGTCCGGCACGGGTCCTGATGCAGGATTTTACCGGTGTTCCTGCAGTGGTTGATCTTGCTGCAATGCGTGCAGCAGTGGCCAAAGCCGGTGGTGATCCGGAAAAAATTAATCCGTTGTCACCGGTGGATTTAGTCATCGATCACTGGGTGATGGTCGATTACTTTGCTAGCCCGCAAGCTTTTGACTAGAATATCGCCATTGAGATGCAACGCAATGGCGAGCGCTACCAGTTTCTACGTTGGGGGCAGGCGGCGCTCAATCAGTTTCGCGTGGTGCCGCCAGGAACCGGAATTTGCCATCAGGTCAATCTGGAATATCTGGCACAAGTGGTCTGGAGCAATGAGGTCGATGGGCAGGGCTTTGCCTTTTCTGATACCTTATTCGGTACCGATTCACAATTTATTCATCATATTCTGAAAATATTTCTTCAATTTCATCCCACTGCGGCAATTTATGCTTTTTTTTATTCACTTCGAATTGTAAACCAACACCATCAAGCACACGTTCAAATATGTCAAATGAACCTGTAAAATGGCCATTTTCCATCTCTGAAATTGTTGTTTTATTGACTTGAGTTTTTTCTGCAAGGCTTTTCTGTGTATAGCCTAACCCTTTTCTTGCCAAACGTATTTCTTTACCTATTTCACCTCGTGTAGCCATTTTTTTCTCCCGAAATTTGTTAGCCATATAGCAAACTTTTAACTAATTATGGTTAATATTCGCTATATAGCAAACTTTTATAATGATTCTTGAATAGCTAAATTGAACTTATAAGATTCAATTTAGCCTCAAATTAGGTTAATAGAATCCATATATGTATGGTAGTTCTCAATAATGAGGCAGTTGTATACCTCTTGAGAAGAGAAACTTCTTATACCTTGAATTTGAATTATTAGACAAAATTATGACTTTTAATTTTCTGTGTAATGAAGCTTTATATATTCTTAATATTTACCCTGAAGCCGAAGTCCTTCGACTACGTTTAATACAGTAGCTAATCCCTGAGTAGTCTGAATCTGTTTTATCGGAATGCCTTTGGTTAGCTTATTTGGTGACTTCATAAAATGCTGCATCCATTTAGCCTCTCCACCTGTTAGAGCATCTAGTGATATCGCAATACGAATTAAAATAATTGCGAGTTCTCCTTGACTTGAATCGGGATCTAACTGAAGCGAATTTAAAGTTTCCACTGAATCTAAATTGATAACGATAGCAAGCTGGTCCAGTGTCAAACCAAGTTGTTTTGCAGATGATAAAACAGCTTTAGTTAATACCTTTTTTTGTTTTGCAATTTTTTCTGACGTTTTATGCATGACTGATCTCAGTTTCAGACGTTGCTGATACCTAGAGTTTATACTATTTGATTATCGTTTCTCAGACATCCAATTTTTACTGAAGATATATTAAATTTGGCTTTAGATAAGGAAGCAACGGTTAAATTATTTAACAGCATGTGGTTATTTTTAGACCTTCAGCTTTAAGTTCAAGAGATCGAGGTCTGCCGATACATGCTAGATGTAAGCAAAATTTAAATGCGGCCAGTGCTTTGGCATCTTTTGTCGAGTAAAGCTGGAGACGAACATAATCTTCTTGAGTCGTAGGATGCTCTGTTGTGCTCGATTTAGCCAGCTTCAGTAATAAAGGTTGTTTCTTTTTATCTAGCAATTGTACCAAGTCTTGTCCAAGCAAATGCCAAAATTGATGGGGAAACAGGTCTTTTACCTTGCAATAAAATGATTCCAATTGATCAATTTTATTCCAGCGATAATGAATGCCGGTATGCGAAACTGTAACACGACTTAAAAATGTCTCAAGCACCGCTTTTATTTGATCTGGCTTTTTTTCAAAGATATTTTGAATATTTTCAAAGAAATAGTTCCTTGCTTTGCGCTCTTCAACGGTATCTATCATCGAGGGTTTCAAAGGTTTATCCAGATGATTTGTGTTGTTGAGATCAAATAACCTTGGGTTGTTTTTTTGAGACTTGAGTTGGCCCAGTTGTTTGGCATTTTCATACCAGTAGTTAACCAGTTCGACAGGTAAACTCATTTCTTGTGATACCCGATCTGGTTCATGATGAATTTCCAGTAAATTTAGGCACTTAAAAAACCATGCAAATGAAACTTTGGATTCTTTTGTTCCCGCGAAATATTTAAAAAAATCATGATGCTTTGAGTTAAATGAAACCTCATCTAGAATGTCTTCTACGTTACTTTTTAACCAGTCAGTTTGATCGTTGAGTAACTGCTGACTTAAATGACCAGCATGCTTTTCGAAATTGAATGGAGCAGAATCTTTTACTGTGTTTAAAAATTTGAAAGAAGGTAGGTAGCCCATCATCTTTTTTGCCAGTTGAGTATCGATGTCTGGGTGATATTTCAGTATTTTATGCCCAGCAATCAGGTAGCTTAGATGAATATAACTTTTAAAAGTTTCTGTAGGGTCAATGTGACCCAGTAAATGGGCAATCATAAACCAATGATTTTGACCATGTGTATGACGGAGTAACTCTGTCCGAATGGACTGATATTGTTCTTCAGTATAATCCGTCAGATTCTTGACTAGGGGAGCGTAATCGCAGTTGAGCAGAACGGATAAGTGATTGGCAGCCGTGTGTCGAAATGAGTGAAAAGAATAATCATGAGTTTTAAAAAGCTCGTTCATAATCATTCTAAAAGGTGTTGTCACCGTATGTTTGTTCAGCTTGCTATTTTCATTCCAATTACGGAATAAGTATAAGTTTTGCTGATTGAGTAAACGTTGCTCGACTACATGATTATGAAATAGTTGATATTCATCGGTTTTTAATAAGCAATACACAGGAACTTTGCGTTCAGCACTATCTGTTTTAAGTTGATGTAAGTTTCCTTTCTTTTTTGAGCCGTAGGGCTGAATCCATACTGATAGACAGCTCAAGCCCTCAATATCCCGCACACGTAAGCCTAGAATTTCATTAATACGCATACCGGTACGGTAAGCTAAGATATAGATGATTTTTAATGTCTTATAAGTGTTTTCTTGACTATTAGCACCTGAAAATAAGGTATCTAATTTGTTCATGAAAGCTTGATAAGTCAAAGGGCCAATAATACGGGCTCTAGGCCTATTTTGTATGGCGAGTGATTCTAATTCGAGAGATTCAGCTTCGAAAACTGTTCGTTGAAAGCTATGGAAGCGCTTCAACATCCTGCTGGTTTGACCTCTGGATTTTTTAAATTCAGGTTGGCCTGCTTCATCTGCGAGACGGGTGTTCGTAATAATTTGTGTGTAGATATTTGCCAGATTCGTATTCAGATCATCTTCGCTATCTAGATATTGTAAAGAATGTGTTAGCCAAGGCTCGGCAATCCGGGAGTAATAAGTGTAAATCGAACTATCTGCTAATGGTCTATTCTGCTGAAACGATTTTTGAAATTGGTTAGCGCAAAAATTAAAATTTTCAGCCAGTTGCTGAATCTGTTCTAATTCTGGTTTATAAAGGCTGATGAGCCATAAGGCGACACGTTTACTATACTCATTAAATTTATTAGTATTTTCAATGCAATATTTAATGATTAATGCATCGACGCTTTGATCAGTTTGTGGTGTACGAATCAGTTGTAAAAGGTCTTTGTGAATCTTTATAACATCATCCAAGGCTTGCTGAATGTCATCATTAGAGTAGGATTGACCCACAATAGATGGTGATTTTTCTACATCTGAATCAGTAAGAGTGTCCTGCTGATATTTAAATTTTGGATGAAGAAATCTTTCAAATTCTATTTCTGATAAGCCACAGGTTGCAGTATTTTCTATAAGACATTGTGAGAGAGCAGGATCAATGTCAACTTTCGGGAGTTGCATCCAGTTAAAGTTGGCGTAGTCGCGTAATAATTTATAAGTTTTAAGATTAAATGGTAACTTAATCTTATTAAAAATAAGCTGTAGATAATCTTCTACATTCTGGTTTACTGTACGAATATTTCTGCTATTAAAATGAATTAACCATAAGCGGGTGATTTGATCAGGAATAAAATTACGCGATTTACGAATGGTTTTTTCATCAATAAATAGATCTCCATAAGAGGGAGAGAGCGGTTCTAAAAATATAATGTTCAGATCTTCGATCTTTCTGATTTTTGCCGGATCTTTTAAGTGTTCAAGCAAAGCTTCTAAAGACGCTTTTTGATTTAAGCCGGAATAAAGCATGGCAGAAATAACAATATTTCCAATGATTTCATCATCAGAAAATGTCTTGCTATCTTTTGCTAGAATCCAGTAGTCCCAAAGCTTATCAAGAACTTCATCAACCTGCTGTCCCTTCTCGATCCAGTCCATGGTAAAAACCGGCTGATCACGCTGCATCTCAAATGTCAGATTTGGTAGGGGCAGGGGCTCGCTCCTATTTAGATTGATTTTTTTAATATACGATCGAAAAAATTCATGCGCATATTTTTTCCAGGCCAAGCTTGAAGCTTTACGTTTAATAAACTCATAAATTGCTGGATAGAAGGATTCAAGATGTTCTTTTTGTTCTAGTTCTATTTCTTGGAAATATTGAATTAATTCCTTTTCTACATCCGATCGAGGAGATTTCTCTTTCTCAAGACGAATTTGTTTTCTACGATTTTCTGCATATAGTGGTCGAGCTTGCTTAGTTCGTTTATTGGATGAGGACATCGAGTTCAATACCGGTAATATTAAAATAATCTTTTATTTGTTCAAGAACATGAGCAATGCTTGAATATTGTGAAATAGATAAGCTGGAATAAGGATGCGCAGCTTCTTGCTGCATCGGCTCATGACCGAATAAAGCTAAAATTTCAATTTCGCTAATTTTATGGCTGAGAAACGCACGGGCTGTATGCCGGTGCCAGTTTTCATGTTCCAAACCTAACTCTGGATGAAAGTCTTCTACAGTCGAAGGTCTCAAAGGTTGCCATTGACCATCCTGAAAGATATTTAACAGTGGGAGCTTGCTCTCTAGAATCTGCTGAATATTATTTGAAATTTCTGGCTGAATAGGAGTAATTTGAGTTTTAAAATAATGTAGAAAATCTATGAATTTCAGGAGTTCTTGTACAACAAAATGACACAGTGGAATCAAACGTCCATAGCCTTGACGCCCACCCACCTCTTTATCAGAAACCATCAAAATTTTTCTTTTCAGGTTAAAGCTTTTTAAAAAACCAGGAAACTCAGCGACGGGTCGCGCAGCAGTAAAAAGCAATAAAAAATGCCACATCCAGATATTGTAGTGATTAAAAATTGCTATCCAGTCATCTTCTTTTTGTGAAATTATTCTGAATTTGAGAGTGGCAAAGATATTTTGAATCACATTTGAAGTAGGTGCTTTGCGGCTTCCAAAGTTTTTTTCTGCAGCATATTCAATATTCTGGTATTCATCGGATAGCGACTCACACAGCTCTTTTAAAATTAAGACATATTCAGTCTGTAAAGTCAGGATATTTTGATGACAATAAGAAGTAGAAGAAGACTTATTGGCATCAATACCAGTGAGAAGGTCAGCAAGCTGTTTATTTCCAGTGCGTTGCAAAATAGTCTGATGTAAAAGAGAGCCAATTCTTATTAGTGATAATTTTGGAATATAAAATTTGGCTCTCAGCTGTTTCAAATGTTGCTGAAGGTCCTCTTCCTTAACGGGGTCACCGTCTCGCAGAGATTCAATAAATGAATTCGGGATCGGGATGTCCAGATGAACTGTTTGGTTGAGCAAGCCCTCTGGATAAGCAAAATCCTTATTTTCAAAAATTGAAAATTTACTTCTCAGATAATATTGTCCATTGCTTTGCTTGATCTGTTGGCGAGCATTTAAATTTTTAGCACGTTTACTTTGTAGACGGAGCCACTCCTGGATTTTATTTCCTGTCAGAAATGACAGCATCAGGATCAAGGATGCCTTCTTTTTTTTGATTTCTTTATCCTTGTCTTTAGAGTCTTCTTTAACCTCAACAATGTAATTTTTATATAGTTCTAGGACTTACGCACTATT
>NZ_DCRI01000055.1:0-118345 GCF_002324975.1 Acinetobacter sp. UBA1496
ACTTTCGCAAGAGATCTAATGAGTGGACTTTGTTATTTTGAATTCAATAGAGTTTGGTAGGTTTAGGAATTTAGAAATAATTTTCCAATCTTGTGATTTATGTAATTGATTCTTATTGGAAGATATGAAAATTTCAAATAACTGGAATAAATGTAAAGAGCTAATGTTATTTTTTATTAAGAAATCTACCTCATTATATTTAATATAATTTTCTATTATATTTTTGTATCTAGCTAAATCTTTATGATGTTTATCTTGTCCAAAAACAAAATCTGCTGGATTTGTAGAAAATTTAATATAATTTTTATTAATTTTCCAAGGTGTTGGGAGCTTATTGAAGTGTGCGGAAGAAAATCCAATTATTCTAGAAAAGTTATAATCTTCTTTACTAGCTAGCATAATTATTTTATTTAAAAGTCTACTTTTACCAGAATTATTAGATCCAATTATAATTGTAAAGGAATTTTTGTTGGAAGTTAAATCATCTTTGGGAAAAAGTGAAATTTTCTGATTATCTAGTTCAGTTTCTGTAATTTTTTTCATATTTAAAAATAAAGGGCTGAATAATCAGCCCTTTATACACAAATTAGATCAAACTAACAACACATTAAAGCGCTGCAATCTGCTCCATATTCGCTTTAATCTTCGCTAACTGGTCAGCAAATTCAGCCAGTTTCGCACGTTCACCTTCAACTACAGCAGCAGGTGCTTTTGCTACGAAACCTTCATTAGAAAGTTTATTAGCAATCTGGTCATGCTGTTTTTGAACCTTATCTAGGTCTTTTTGCAGACGGCCCAATTCTGCTTTAGGATCAATCAAGCCCTTCATTGGAACATATACAGATACGTGACCAACAACTGAAGATGAAGACAACGGTGGTTGTTCGCCATCAGCTAGGAAAGTGATGCTTTCAACTTTCGCCAATGCCTTGAACAAGGCTTCGATACGAGTAATCTGTGCTTTTTCAGCTTCAGTGGTGTTCTGGAGAAGAACTGGTAACAGACGCGCATTACCTAAGCCCATCTCACCACGGATGTTACGTACAGCACCGATCAAACCTTGTAGCCATTGCATGTCTGCTTCAGCCTGTTCGTTGATCTTCGCTTCATCTGCAACAGGGTATTGAGCCAGCATGATAGTCTCGCCAGAGATCCCCAGTTTAGGAGCAAGCGTTTGCCAGATTTCTTCAGTCAGATACGGCATGATTGGGTGAGCAAGACGTAAAGACGCTTCCATCACAGCTAATAATACGCGACGAACTTCAGCTTTACGCTCTTCAGATACGTTTTCATCATTCAGAACCGGTTTGGTCAGCTCGACATACCAGTCACAGTATTCATTCCAGATAAATTCGTAGATCGCTTGAGCAGCAAGATCAAGACGGTAAGTCGCGAATGCTTGCTGAACCGCTTGTTCTGCTTTTTGCAGACGGCTTACGATCCATTGTTCAGGCAATTCCCACAGATCAGGACGTGCAGTTTGACCAACAGTTTGACCTTCGACGTTCATCATCACGAAACGGGTACCGTTCCAGATTTTGTTGGCGAAGTTACGGTAACCTTCCACACGTTTCATGTCGAATTTGATATCACGGCCAGTGTTGGCAAGGGCACAGAAAGTGAAACGAACCGCATCCGTACCGTAAGCCTGAATACCTTCTGGGAATTCTTTACGAGTTAATTTCTCAATCTTCGCAGCTTGTTTAGGATTCATCAAACCATAAGTACGTTTTTGTACCAGAGTCTCAAGATCGACACCGTCAATCAGGTCTAATGGGTCAAGTACGTTACCCTTAGACTTAGACATCTTCTGACCTTCGCCATCACGTACCAGACCGTGTACATACACAGTTTTAAATGGTACTTGTGGTGTGCCATCTTCATTCTTCATGAAGTGCATGGTCATCATGATCATCCGGGCAACCCAGAAGAAGATGATGTCAAAACCAGTGACCAATACATCAGTCGGGTGGAAAGTATTCAAGAAATAGTTGTCTTTGTCTTTCGCTTCGTCGCCAGTCCAACCTAAAGTTGAGAATGTCCACAAACCAGAAGAGAACCAGGTATCCAGTACATCTTCGTCCTGTTTCAATTCAACTTCAGGTGCAATACCGTGTTTCGCACGAACTTCTTCTTCGTTACGACCGACAAATACATTGCCTTCAGCATCGTACCAGGCCGGAATACGGTGACCCCACCACAATTGACGCGAGATACACCAGTCCTGAATGTTGTTCATCCACGCCATGTACATATTGCTGTACTGCTCAGGAACGAACTTGATACGGCCATCTTTAACCGCTTCAATCGCAGGTTCAGCCAGTGGAGCAATTTTTACATACCATTGGTCTGTCAATAATGGCTCAACGATCACGCCTGAACGGTCACCGCGAGGTGGTTTCAGCGTATATGGTTGAATTTGGTCTAACCAGCCTTCAGCTTCCGCTTGCTCAACCAGTTTTTTACGTGCTTCAAAACGTTCTAAACCGATATAGTCTGCAGGCGCAGGGATAGTTTTAGAAATCTGCTCACCGGCTTTTTCGATATATTCAAACTCAGCCAGAACTTCGGCATTTTTGTTGAAGATGTTGATCAGTGCCAGACCACAGCGTTTACCCACTTCATAGTCATTGAAGTCGTGCGCAGGCGTAATTTTCACACAGCCTGTACCGAATTCTTTTTCTACATATTCGTCAGCAACGATGGCAACTGTACGGCCAGTAATTGGCAATACAATATTTTTGCCGACAAGATGTGCATAACGCTCATCTTCAGGGTTGACCGCAACCGCAGTATCACCGAGTAATGTTTCTGGACGAGTGGTGGCAACGACAATATGGTCTTTGCCATCTTGAGTGCGAAGCGATTTATCTTCAAAGAAATATTTGAAGTGCCACAATGAGCTTTGTTCTTCTTTATCAGATTCTACCTCAAGGTCGGACAGGGCAGTTTGCAATTTAGGATCCCAGTTCACCAGACGTTTACCGCGGTAAATCAGGCCTTCTTCATGCAGTTTCACAAACACTTCTTTAACGGCGTTAGATAAACCTTCATCCATGGTGAAGCGTTCACGTGACCAGTCGACGGAAGAACCTAAACGACGGATTTGACGGGTGATATTACCGCCAGACTGTTCTTTCCATTCCCAAACTTTTTCGATGAACTTTTCACGGCCCAGATCATGACGGCTTACGCCTTGAGCACCTAACTGACGCTCAACAACCATCTGGGTTGCAATACCCGCATGGTCAGTACCTGGCTGCCATAAGGTATTTTTGCCTGACATACGATTATAACGAGTCAAGGCATCCATGATGGCATTGTTAAAACCATGACCCATGTGCAAGCTACCAGTGACGTTTGGCGGCGGAATCATGATACAGAATGATTCACCTTTTTGAGACGGCTTGAAGTAACCGCGCTCTTCCCAGGTTTGGTACCATTTTTTCTCGATCTCGGTCGGATCGTAGGTCGTAGCAATATTTTGCGCTGAATCAGTCATAGTCTAAACAGATCAAAAGTGGATAAAAAATTGCATCTATTGTAGCAAAAAATCAAGGCATGCGGCAGCTTAACCAAAAGCAAACTTTTGCCAATTGGCAGCTGCCTGAACTCAACGTATGATAGATTGATAAAACGCGACTCATCGCAGACGATTAAAAAAAGGATAACAAGATGAGCTATAGCATTTCTCTCAAGATTCACCCCGATACCCATCAACGCTTTAAAGACCTGCATTCCCGATTTAATGCTGGCGAACAGGAAAGTCTGGCCAAATTGCTCGGTGAAAATCTGGCCGATATTGCCTGTGAAATTATTGACCAGATTTTTGGTCGTGTGGTGCAGCTCTCCAGTTCCCCAGATCAGGAATCTGAAAAAGTCATTCAACAGATTTTAGAAACGACTCGCAAATATATGCCGTGGTCGGTTTCTTTTTTTGGTAATGACCGGTTGATTCCCATGGTGAACTATCTGTACAAGATGACCCATGAAAATGAGGATGGATATTTTGTTCGTTATCCGGTAGAACGCATGCTGATCACGGAACTGTTAGGCTGTGTAGAGCAAATAAAAGGTGGCAATAATCAGTATGTCTCACCGGCATTGAAAGCTTTTATTCAGGTGGTGGATCAGGGCGTGACGCATCTGGTGCGTGAACCGAAAAAGATGCTCAAATTTAATGTGGTGGTGGATAAAACATTGAATGGTGTGATTCACCTGACCACACAACTGGGTTATAAACGTTTTGATAAACTAGGTAGCTTCTATGATGCGGATACCATGAGTTATTATTTTGAGCAGTTGCTGGCATTTCTGGAAGATGAAATGCCGCCAGGCACATATTCATATAAAGAGGCTAACAGGATTTAATGGCAAAACTAGAAAATTTACAGGGAAAAGTCGTCTGGATTACCGGAGCATCTTCAGGAATTGGTAAGGCACTGGCCGAAGAATGTGCTGCACAAGGTGCACAGATAATATTGACTGCACGACGTTTGGAAGAACTGGAAAAAGTCCGTGCAGGACTGGTGAAACCTGATCAACACATCTCAGTCGTAGCTGATATTACTGATGAAAGTCAGGTACGTACGGCTTATGAACAGGTGCTGAGTGAAAAGGGACGTATCGACTGGCTGATCAATAATGCCGGACTCAGTCAGCGTGCCCTGATTCAGGAAACCACTATGCAGACTGAACGCGCCATTATGGAAGTCGATTATTTCTCTCAGGTGTTTTTGACCAAAACGGTTTTACCGACGTTTTTAAAACAGAAATCTGGCCGGATTGCCTTTATTTCTAGTGTAGCCGGTCTACTTGGAACTCAATATCGGGCGTCTTATTCAGCAGCCAAAGGTGCAATTCATATGTGGGCGAACAGCCTGCGCGCTGAAATGGCAGATCAGGGTATTCAGGTATCCGTGATTTTCCCGGGCTTTATTAAAACCAATGTGTCTTTTAACGCCTTAAATGGGGAAGGTAAACCTCAGGCCAAGCAGGATGAAGCGATTGAAAATGGACTGGAACCAGCTGATTTTGCCCGTCAGACTGTAGAAGCGTTGAAACGTGGCGAAGAATATATCGTGGTGGGTGGCTCTAAAGAAAAACTAGGTGTTTTAGTTTCACGTCTATCGCCAAAAGTGTTGTATAAGATGATTCGCAAAACTAAGGTGAAATAATCTGCTTGAAAGATCAAGCTGGTTGTCATCGGTTACAGGTTTATTGCTTGATAGAAATAGACCTGTAATCTGAAAATAATGTGCTCATCTTTATGATTTATCTATTTTAAGATTCCTTATTTAGTCTAGTTAAGTCTTCTATTTTTTCTATCTCTTTTGCCCATCTCCCATTTTCACAACATAAAACTGCATAAAAGTAGCAAAACCGCCTTCAGTATTCAGTTTTAATAAAAATGATATAAAAGATTGAGATGGGAGCATTTGCCATGAAAACGCCGGTACCGGATTATTTGAATCATGTGCTTTCTGCTTGCCATGACAATAAAAAAGGCGCACTGGCAGATTACATTCCTGAACTCGCGTCGGTTAATCCTGACAAGCTCGGACTTGCGCTATCGACCGTAGATGGAACCATCTATTCTGCTGGAGATGATGATGTTGAATTTACCATGCAGTCGCTTTCCAAGCCTTTTGCTTATGCGCTAGCCATTAAAGAAATTGGACTGGCAAAGGTGCTTGAAAAAGTCGGCGTAGAACCGTCAGGTGAGGCTTTCAATCAGATTTCGTTGGAAAAAGAACGCAATATTCCCAAAAATCCGATGATTAATTCTGGCGCGATTACCACACATTCTCTGATTCCTGCCAAGAAAACGGTATCACGTGCTGAACAGTTACGCCGTTTTCTCAGTGGACTGGCTGGACGTGAATTGTCCTTTGATGAGCAGGTGTATAACTCCGAGATTAAAACGGCTTTTCGGAATATGTCGATTGGCTATATGCTACGTACGGTTGGTGTGCTGGATGAAGATCCTAAAGAAATCGTGCATGGCTATATCAAGCAATGCGCCATTAAAGTCACCGTCAAAGATCTGGCGGTGATTACCAGTATATTGGCCAATGGTGGTGTGCATCCCAAGACAGGGAAGCGCATGCTGGATCGGGCTTTAGTCCGGCAATTACTCAGTGTCATGCTGACCTGCGGTATGTACGATGCTGCCGGTGACTGGTTGACTACAGTTGGTATTCCAGCCAAGAGTGGCGTGGCAGGTGGCATTATTGGAGTGCTGCCAGGGCAAGTGGGAATTGCGGTATTTTCTCCGAAAATTGATGAGCATGGTAATAGTGTGCGTGGGGTCAGAATCTTTGAAAATCTCTCTCACGATATGGGACTGCATCTCATGGAAGGTACGCCGTCAGCACAGACCATTTTGCAAAGTCGTTACACAGTGGGGAAAAAGAATAACGTCGTAGTTTATGAACTGCGTGGCGTATTGCAGTTTACCGAGTCTGAAATGCTGCTACGGATCTTGCAGGATGAACCAGAAGGTAAAAGCACCATTATTCTCGATTTAACTAATCTTACGCTAATGCATGATGTCGGTGCCCGAATGCTGTTTGAAGGCGTAGATCGTTTAAAACAGGATGGACACAAAGTACTAGTTGTAGACTCAGAAGGTTTGCTGGATAAAGATCAATTAAAGGGTAGAAAAAGAGTCGTGGTGACGGAGGAGTTGGAGAAGTTTTTGGAGAGATTTAAATAAAGGAATGGAATCCCCCCAAATCCCCCTTTTACAAAGGGGGACTCCATATGGATCAAATAACAATATTAAATTCGCGTGGTTCCTCTCTTTTCTAAAGGGAGGTTAGGAGGGATTTTTAATTATTTAATATGCTCAGCAATATCAGTAAAGATCACACCTAAACCATGCGCACCAGCATCCGGATAACCCAGACTTCGATCACCGACCGTACCTGCACGACCCATACGTGCGACGATATCTTTGGTGGATTCCGCACCTTGAACTGCTGCTTGAGCGCCTAGAACAAAGTTCTCTTTGAAGGTCTTGTCGGTATTAGTAGACCATGAATCTGCACATGGAACCAGAGCATCAATCAGGGTTTTGTCACCGACCACAGCTCCACGACCAAATGAACGTTCGCCTGTAATCTGAATGCCTTTGACTGCTGCTTGCAGCATGTCAGCAAAATCTGCCACAGTCAATGTGGTTTTGCCTTTAATGGATTTACTGGCTGAACGGAAGGCAGAACCCCAGATTGGACCTGAAGCACCGCCACAATGTTCCATAATGATCATGGAACAGTTCAGCAGGAAATCATCCATCTGTTTAGCCTGAACCAGTTCATGCCACTGGCGTTTGAGTTGTTTAAAGCCTTTGGCAACACTCATACCGAAGTCGCCATCGCCGGCATGGGTATCCAGTTCACAGAAAGGCACTTCATTTTTAATGATGCAGGCACTCATCACATCCACAACATAGCGCATGTTCTCGATAGTGAACTGTTCATTGGCAATCACAGCATGTTCAGGATGTGTTTCAACATCTGTATTCACTGTACGGGTAGCCGTTTGACCTTTGGCTGCAAACTCAAATGGCAGTACAGGTGAACCATCCATTTTAAAAGCAGGCGTATTGGCTTCTGCATCCAGATAAGTTTTTAGTTCATCATCCACAGCTAGTAGGGAAACTGATGCACCGGCCATGTCGATACTGGTCATGTAGTTGCCGACAAAGGTACGGTAAATTTTGATGCCTTTACTTGCCAGATGTTCACATACATCATTATTGAACACATACAATTCTTGCAGTGGTGTTGTACCAAAGCCATTTACTAGAACTGCAACTTCAGTCAAATCAGGACGGTCCAGAAACAGGTCATCGATAATACGTTGCGCCAGTTCTTTAGAAGGCAGAATCTTTTCACGACGGATCCCCGGTTCACCGTGGATACCGACGCCATATTCCATTTCATCTTCAGCTAAAATGAAAGTTGGTGTGCCTTTGGCTGGAACGGTACAAGAGGTAAAGGCAAAACCAAGGCTCATTACATTGTCTGCCGCTTTTTGTGCCAGTTCTTTAACACGTGCCAGCTCATAACCTTTAGAGGCAGCAGCACCGGCAATCTTATGCACGAAGATTGTACCAGCAACACCGCGACGACCAACTGTATATAGGCTGTCTTTTACTGCGATGTCATCTGCGACTTTTACGTAATCAACCTTGATGCCGTCTTCAGTTGCTAAGGCTGCGCCATTCTGGAAATTCATCATATCGCCAGAATAGTTTTTGATAATCATCAGGACGCCTTTGTCAGTAGCGACTTGCTGCAAGGCTTTATAAACCTGAATTTGTGAAGGTGAGGCGAACACGTCACCACATACGGCAGCGTCCAGCATGCCTTGACCGACAAAACCGGCATGAGCAGGTTCATGACCGCTACCCCCACCACTGATCAGCGCGACATTTTGGTGTTTTTCTTTTCGAGAAATGATTTTATAAGATTCATTAAATGCCAGTTCTGGATGTGCCAGGACAAAGCCTTTGCACATTTCGACAACGATGTTTTCAGCACCGTTCATGAGTTTCTTCATTGGAACACCAAGAGTCATTGATTTGGGAGATAAATTTATTGGTCTATTATTCATGAAAGTGATGAATTTTGCAGACTTAAAAGTGTAAAAATGAATAGTTTGGGATTGATGGGTTAGAAAAGGGGCGCATATTTGATAAATTAAATCCCTCCCAACCTCCCTTTTTCAAAGGGAGGGGCTGTCACGTAATTTATTTGTTTCTGTGGAGTCCCCCTCTTTGAAAAAGAGGGGCGAGGGGAGATTAAAAATAAAAGAGAATAAAAATGAAACCCTACAATAAAAACTTAAAGCAAGCCTCGCGTGATTTACGCAACAACCTGACCGATGCTGAAAAATTATTATGGTCACGACTTCGGAATAAGCAAATTTTAGGTTTGCAGTTTTATAGGCAGAAGCCAATTTTAAATTACATTGTGGATTTTTACTGTCCCGCTGCCAACCTGGTCATTGAATGTGATGGTAGTCAGCACTTTACGGATGAGGGTTTAGAAGCCGATCAAATTCGTGATGAAGCTTTGGCTCAGCTTGAGTTAAAGGTTTTGAAGTTTGATAATGGGCAGGTGATAGGGCTGATTGATGATGTAGCAAATGTAATTTATAAATATTGTTTGAATGAGCTTCCTAAAGAATCCCCCTAAATCCCCCTTTTATAAAGGGGGGCTTCAAACGAATTTGATAGCGGTTATGGAATCACGTAGTTCCTCCCTTTTTCAAAGGGAGGTTAGGAAGGATTACATTTGACCTTCATACATTTTTTTAGCTTCAACTACTTTGTCTAATTTTCTATGAATTAAGGACACAGTTGATAAAATATCTAAAGCATCTTGTTCATCTATATTCCATGTGATTTTAGGGGCATGAGCTGTAGTATTTCTAAATGTTCCAAATATCCCTTTAAGTAAATGCATAAAACCGTTTTGTTCACTCTGATGACTTGGTGTAGTTAAACTATTTAAGGCTAAATAAGGAACTTTATTTTTATATGCAAAAGCTTGATCTACTAATTCAGAACCATCACTTGTTAGTTTTGTTTTGATTCTAATTTTCTCAGCAATACTTTTAGTGGCTTCAAAAACCGCATGAAAATAATTATCTACAAGTAGTTCTGCTCTACAGAAGGCTAAGACATCAGGATGTATTTTTCTATCTAATAAAGTTTTTCTTAAATTTTGTGCTCGTGCTTCAGCTTCATCAAAAGTTTGAACTTTGTCTGCTTGCTTGAGTTCGCCACTTTCAGTGAGTTCAAAACCTTCAAATGACAATACATAATTCAATTCAGTTCGTATATTTTCAAACCATTCTTTTTATGGATATGTCGTGAAGGACGCATAACATACTTAATAAAAGCTAAGACATTATTGGAACAGCGATCTTCAGTTTGTTTTGAGTATAGAGCATCATATAAGCGTTTCCATTTTGTTGAATTTAATTGAAGATCTTTGATATTACATTCAGCCAGATACTTGGTAATTTCTGTTCCTGAAAGCCCGTTATTAGTTTCACCTAAAGTTTTACAGATGCTCTCTAAGCTTCCAAGATCTAAACTTTTTATTATTGCCATTTGTCAATCTTAAATTTTTCATGGATTTAAGCATTTTAAATATTAGTTCTATTTATAGCAATTTAATCCCTCCCAACCTCCCTTTAAAAAAGGGATGAGCTGTCACGTAACCAATTCGATCCGTGAAATCCCCCTCTTTGAAAAAGAGGGGTTAGGGGAGATTTAAAACAAAAAATCCCCTCACTTGAGGGGATTTTTTCTTCTCTAAATCAGAGAATTCTTAAACCACTGAATCATCCAGATTCGGCGCTAACCAGCGTTTTGCTTCATCTAACGTCCAACCTTTACGCTTCGCATAATCTTCTAACTGATCGCCAGAAATTTTGCCCACGTTAAAGTATTCCGTTTCAGGGTTTGCATAATAGAAACCGCTCACTGATGAAGGTGGCCACATTGCAAAGCTAGAAGTCAGGTAAGTCCCCATCTTCTCAGTCGTACCTAACCAGTCGAACAATGGTGCTTTTTCAGAATGTTCAGGACAAGCAGGATAGCCCGGTGCAGGACGGATGCCGACATACTTCTCTTTGATCAATTCATCATTGTCCAGAGTTTCGTCAGCCTGATAGCCCCAGAACTCTTTACGGATCCGCTGGTGCAGATGCTCAGCAAAAGCTTCGGCAAAACGGTCACCTAAGGCTTGAACCATAATCGCATTATAGTCATCACCTTTGGCTTTATATTCCTGAGACAGCTCTTCCGCACCGAAGATCGAAACGGTAAAGCCGCCAAGGTAATCCTGAGCTACATCTTTCGGTGCAATAAAGTCAGCCAAAGAGTAATTCGCTTTACCAGTGACTTTGTCAGACTGCTGACGTAAGTGCTCGAAGGTATGCGTTACATTGCCAGCTTCATCAGTCACAGCAACCGTATCTGAACCGGTACGATTTGCAGGGTAGATGCTGAACGTTGCACGCGCATCGAAACGTTTATTGTCGATAATGTCTTTCAACATCGCTTGCGCTTGTGCATACAGGTCACGTGCTGCTTCACCAACGACTTCATCTTCAAGGATTTTCGGGAATTTGCCCGCAAGACTCCAAGAAATGAAGAACGGTGTCCAGTCAAAGTATTCCACCAAAGTTTCTAAAGGATAATTGATGAACGTCTGTGAACCAATGAAGTTTGGTTTAAATGGTGCATTCTTGTCGAAGTCAATTTTAAAACCATTTTCAACCGATTCAGCATAAGACAGCTTCGCAGCTTTTGGCTGTTTGTTGGCAAGACGGGTACGGATTTTTTCATAATCCGCTGCATAGTCTGCTGCCAGTTTTGGCTTCATTTCCGCAGATAGCAGTTGAGTTGCCACACCTACAGCACGAGATGCATCAGCTGTGTAGTACACGCCATCATTCTGGTATTGAGGGGCAATTTTCACAGCAGTATGTGCTTTAGAAGTCGTCGCGCCACCAATCATCAATGGAATGTTAAAGCCTTTACGCTGCATTTCTTTGGCAACAAACACCATCTCGTCTAGTGAAGGGGTGATCAGGCCAGACAAACCAATGATGTCAACTTTTTCATCAATCGCAGTTTGTAGAATTTTTTCACATGGCACCATGACACCAAGATCGACCACGTCATAACCGTTACAGCCCAGTACCACGCCAACGATATTCTTACCGATGTCATGTACGTCGCCTTTTACGGTCGCCATCAGGATTTTACCTTTGGCTTCGCCTTGGGTTTTTTCCGCTTCGATGTACGGGTTCAACCAAGCTACGGCTTGTTTCATCACACGTGCAGATTTCACCACCTGTGGCAGGAACATTTTACCGGCACCGAACAGGTCGCCGACCACGTTCATACCGGCCATCAATGGACCTTCGATCACATCGAGGGGACGAACGGCTTTCAGACGAGCTTCTTCAGTATCTTGGTCGATATAAGTGGTGATGCCTTTGACTAGCGCATATTCAAGACGCTTTTCAACCGGTTCATTACGCCATTCAAGGTTTTCTTCAGACTTTTGCGCGCCACCTTGACCACGGTATTTCTCGGCAATTTCAAGTAATTTTTCAGTTGCTTCATTTCCGCTTTCACCCTGGTTACGGTTCAGGATCACATCTTCAACCGCATCTTTCAGATCTTTGTCGATGTCATCATAAATCGCCAGCTGACCAGCATTCACGATACCCATGGTTAAGCCTTGCTGGATACCGTAGTACAGGAATACCGCATGGATCGCTTCACGTACCGGCTCATTCCCACGGAAGGAGAAGGATACGTTTGAGATACCACCAGAGATCATCGCATTTGGCAGGTTCTGTTTGATCCAGCCAGTCGCTTCGATGAAATCAACTGCATAGTTGTTATGTTCTTCGATACCGGTTGCTACCGCAAACACGTTCGGGTCAAAGATGATATCTTCAGACGGGAAGCCAACCTCATTCACCAGCACGTCATAAGAACGCTTACAGATTTCTTTTTTGCGTTCCGCAGTATCAGCCTGACCACTTTCATCAAATGCCATCACGATCACCGCAGCACCGTACTGACGGCAGAGGCGGGCACGTTCTACAAACTCGTCATAACCTTCTTTCAGGGAAATCGAGTTAACAACCGCTTTACCTTGGACGCATTTCAGACCAGCTTCAATGATTTCCCATTTAGATGAGTCAATCATGATTGGCACACGAGAGATATCAGGTTCAGATGCGACCAGATTCAGGAAGTGCACCATCGCACCTTCTGAATCGAGCATGCCTTCATCCATGTTGATGTCGATGATCTGTGCACCGGCTTCAACCTGTTGACGCGCAACATCTAAAGCTTCGGCAAAGTTCTCTTCTTTGATCAGACGCAGGAATTTTTTCGAACCAGTGACGTTGGTACGTTCACCGACGTTAACGAACAATGAATCTTTAGTGATGTTAAATGGTTCCAAACCACTTAAACGGCATGCAGGCTCAATTTCTGGCACTTTACGCGGCGCAATACCTTCAACGGCTTGAGCAATCGCACGGATGTGATCTGGTGTCGTACCACAACAACCACCAGTGATGTTGATCAGACCACTTTCCGCAAATTCTTTAATGAAAGCTGCAGTTTCTTCTGGAGTTTCATCATAACCACCGAACGCATTTGGCAAGCCGGCATTTGGATGCGCAGAAACAAAGGTATCAGCAACGTCAGATACAGTTTTTACGTGTGGACGCATGGCATCTGCACCTAGAGCACAGTTAAAACCAATCGAAATTGGTTCTGCATGACGCATCGAGTTCCAGAACGCTTCTGCAGTTTGACCAGTCAGGGTACGACCAGACGCATCGGTAATCGTACCGGAAATCATGATTGGCAATTCAGTGCCAAGTTCTTTAAACACTTCCTGCACTGCAAAGATCGCAGCTTTGGCATTTAAAGTATCGAACACAGTTTCGATCAGGATGATATCGACACCACCCTCAATCAAGGCCTTGGTTGATTCGATGTAATTCACTTTCAATTCGTCAAAAGTGATATTACGGAAGGCAGGGTCATTTACATTTGGAGAAATAGAAGTGGTTCGTGATGTCGGCCCAATCACACCTGCCACAAAACGTGGTTTTTCCGGGGTTGAGTATTTTGCACAAGCTTCTTTAGCCAGACGCGCCGCTTCACGGTTGATTTCAGGAACCAGATCTTCCATGTGATAGTCAGACATTGAAACACGGGTACCATTAAAAGTATTGGTTTCAATAATATCGGCACCAGCTTCAAGATAAGCTTCATGAATGCCTTGAATAATCTGTGGCTGAGTCAGCACAAGTAAGTCGTTATTGCCTTTAAGGTCGTATGCCCAATCAGCAAAACGCTCACCACGATAATCGGCTTCTTCCAATTTATGGCGTTGGATCATGGTACCCATCGCACCATCGATAATTAAAATTCTCTTGGCAAGAAGTTCTTTTAGGGTGGCAAGTGTGGACATTCAAACTTTCTCAGTAAGCATCAAAAACGGCAATAATCTTAACAGATTAGTGCGCAGTTTTCTGTAACGCTTATACAGAATGCTGGATATGCTTGATATGAAAATTTGATAAAGAAACTCAAGCCGGTATAGAAAGTTGAAAACAGATGGAAATCTGGATATTAAAGTTCTTGATAAAAGCGTGCGACTGGAAAATAAAATGTAAGCAGCTTTCATCAGAGTGTCATATAACAAAGCTAATCTTTAATCAAATATGACAGGCTCGGAAATATGACAGCCGGGTAGGAATGATCAGATATATTGCAAAACATGAATAAAGCTGGGCGATTCAAGCGTTTTATTTTTAATAAATAATTGATTATATTTGTATATTTTTAAAATTTAGAGCATGTGTTTACAGGATAAACGGCAACGAGAAAGTCTAAAAAACTGGTTTATATGACAGCACTTTGTCATATAATTGTCACAATTTAACTGAACAATATGGGGATTCTTGAATCCTCTATTCCTGCTTGCATGAATTCTAATCAAACTCCCTTAGGTTCAGCACAACAGTCGCCTTCTGATAAGCCGGCCAATGTTCATGTGCCAACACCGAAATTTTTTATGCCGGTGTTTCTGACTCTAATTATCTCCACGCTAATCTATATCGGCTTCCAATTGACTTCAGATTTAGCTCATGTCCCACCGATCGGTCTGTATTCAATGATTCTTTTAGGCACGGCGTTATTCATTGCGCTGGGCTTTGAATTCGTCAACGGTTTCCACGACACGGCCAATGCGGTTGCGACCGTGATTTATACCAATGCATTGTCAGCACCGGTTGCAGTCATGTGGGCAGGTTTCTGTAATTTCCTTGGGGTAATGGTGGCCAGTGGTGCTGTTGCATACGGAATCATTGCATTATTGCCTGTCGAACTGATCATGAATGTCGGCACAGGTGCCGGTTTTGCCATGGTCTTTGCCATGCTGATCGCTGCGATTCTTTGGAATCTGGGCACCTGGTTTCTTGGCATTCCTGCTTCCAGTTCACATACCCTGATCGGTTCGATTCTGGGTGTAGGCATCATGAACTACCTGCTAAATTCAGGTAGTGGTGCTTCTGGTGTGGATATGGAGCAGGTGCTGAAAGTTGGTAAAGCATTGCTGTTCTCACCTTTGATCGGTTTTGCTTTTGCTGGAGTGCTATTTCTGCTGGTGAAAAAGATCTTCAGAAAGCAGCTTGAACTGTTCAAGCCACCTGAAGGCAATAAGCCACCACCACCGCTGATTCGTGCGATTCTGATCTTTACCTGTACTGGTGTGAGCTTCGCGCATGGTTCAAACGATGGTCAAAAAGGTATGGGTCTGATCATGCTGATCCTGATCGGCTGTGTACCTTTGGCATATTCACTGAACAAAAATCTGGATGCAGCTCATATCCAGTCTTTTGGCCAGTTGTCTGCGCAAACGGCTGATGCGATTTATCCGCAGCATGAAGATATTCCGGATGAGAAGGCTCGTGCCATCATTACCACATACATTCAAACTAAAGAATTGAATGCTGAGGTTGTTCCTGCACTGGCAAGCCTGACGGATCACTTGGGTGATAAAGTCGGTAGTTACAGCAATATTAAAGATGTTCCAGAAGCGCAAGTTTCAGAATTCCGTAATGATATGTACCTGAGCACCACAGCATTTAAACGTTTGGACAAAGCAGAAGCTTTACCGGCAATGAGCGAGGCTAAGGAAAAAACCGTCGACGAATACCGTGACAATCTGGATTCATTCCTGCAATACATTCCGACCTGGGTAAAAGTCGCAACAGCCTTGGCACTTGGTCTGGGAACGATGGTCGGCTGGAAACGAATTGTCGTGACTGTGGGTGAACGGATCGGTAAAGAGCACATGACTTATGGTCAGGGGATGTCTGCTGAGTTGGTTGCCATGTCTACAATTGCGGCTGCTGATGGCTTTGGTATGCCGGTTTCTACCACTCACGTTCTGAACTCTGCGGTTGCAGGTACCATGGTGGCGAATAAGTCTGGCTTGAACTTCAAAATGGTGAAATCGATTCTGTCTGCTTGGGTATTCACCTTGCCAGCAACGATCTGTTTATCAGGTGGTTTGTACTGGATTCTATTGAAAGTGTTCTAAGAAATTCGATGTAAAAAACGCTGCTTAGGCAGCGTTTTTTTATGGGTGCTAGAAAAGTTTTAGCCTTAAGAAATAGCGATTTTCTTTCTGAAAATAAGAGACTTTTTATTATCTCATGGCTTTTAGAAATATAAGGGATGATGCTCCCTCTCCCTATGGGATGAGTAGCATTGCTGCGCAAGGGGGTGAGGGTAATCAGAAGGGTAAAAGTACTTTCAATAGAGAGATTAATAGCTAATTTCAACTAAATGTAAAAAATAAGTATTTCTTAGTCTTACTTTTGAAAGATGAGAAGTGCACTTCGTAAGGTAACAAAAATCTTTTGTTAGGCTGATGATATTTCCTGAGTATCTTTACAAGCACTGCTTGTGAAAGATACGCAAGACAGCCTAACGGCGACATCCATGTCGTCTGACCAATAAAAGTAATTTCATCTTTATTTCAGAAAAAATTACTTCTTCAACTTACCCAACAATCCCTTCGGCAGTTTATCCGTTGCAAAACCATAAAGCGCGGCAAATGGTAGAGCAGTACGTGCCAGATAAGCCACACGCCATAAACCGCCATGATTTGCGCCTGACATCATCAATTCAAGTGGGTGATTGAGTTGTACATCAGGATTTGCAACAGACTCAGAGTTGCGTAAGTCATGAATCCACAGGGCTGCCATAATCGCATTAGTGGTTTCAGGTGCAAACGCTTCTACATCAAACAGGCTGGCACCATTAAACGCAGCTTTCAGCAGTGGATTCTTGGTCACTGAATAAGTCGTTGTTGAAGGAGCGATATTGATGCTCACTTGCTGCCCGCTGGCACGAGCCAATGTTGCACGCCATTGCTGGATGCGTTTAGCCAGTGCATAGTTTGGACCTTGCTCAACGACCAGACAGTCGCAAACACCATAGGACTTGTCGCCAACCTTAAACAGATCCTGCTTATTTTTCTGGAAAAAATGCTTGCGTGAAATCAGTGAAATGCCTTTGGTTAAAGTACTTTCCAGTTTCGACAACTGCTGGTATTTGCTTTGTGAAGCCTGAACCACTTCTTCTGGAACTGCATATACATCCGTCGGGGTGCACATATACATCAGGCTGGTGTTGGCTTTCTGCTCACTGACATATTTCATAATGGCATCCATTGCCATAGAAACACGGACGTGCTTTTCACCGTCCAGATAAGCAATTGCCGCGAGATCCAGATCCTGTTTGAACTGAATCAGCCATTGGGCAATTTCAGGAATCTGGGTGAGCAGGTTAGCCCCTAGCTTTTCTTTTAAAACTTCCAGTGAAGTATCAGTTGGCAGCGCTTCAACTGATGGTGCATATAAAGTGGCGTTGCCTTGACTAACCGTATCTAAAATCTTGCCCCACACCCGGGTATTCGGTAGATCGATCGCGACGATATTGGCTTTCCATTTCGACAACCAGGTCAGTGGACCTGCTTCAGAAGCGGCACCAAATAGAACAGTGGTACGATCGGATAGGTCAAACCATTCCGGATGGGCAATACATTCACGTAGCGCATTGGCATGACTAGGTTCGACAATGCCACGCTCTTCCCAAGACTGGATCTGATCCAGTAATGCTTGTCCTTGCAGCTTTTTGCCATGGTAAGGCACATACCATTCTGGGGCTTTTTCAGACTGGCCTTTCAGCTGGAAAGTATTCAGGTTCTGAGCAGGCAGAGACATCACATCTTTTAGTAGATGCTTCTGGCCATCACGATAAAACTCAAAGCTAGCATGTGCGGTTTCCAGACCTTGCTTGGCAATACTCAATGCTGCACCCGCAGAGCGTAATCCACCTTCAACCAGATGTTTAAAGTGTAGTGGATATTGCTTACGCCAGTTCTTTTCCTGTTGTGCTGCAGTAGCATGTACAGGATCGACTGCGCCTAAGGCTTCAGAAATAATGTTACGGCCGATTTTCGATGTGCTTGGTTTTTGTTGTGAAGCAGAAATGGGAAATTGAAGACCGTCTAGGGAAGTGGACATGCAAAATATCTCGCGACTTACAGCAATTAATATACAGATGTATACATTATCGCTGCTAAGTTGCTTCCTGGGTTGGCATTAAATTCCAGTCTTGAGCGTTAATTTATTACGAGATGTTTCAAGGAAAAAGGAAGCTCGAAACTTCCTTTTTAGTAATGGATTAAAAATTAATTCGCTGTGCCTTTGATCAGTTCTTCCAACATGAAAGCGGTATTTTCCAAACCCGCACCAGTGATGTACCAAGCATCAGCATTCACATAGATCACTTTTTTCTCTGCCAAGGCTTTGGCATTTTTTAGGGCAGGGTGTTTCTGAATATTATCCTGAGCGGTGTATTTCTGGGTATTCACTGCACCACGATCCAGGACAATGATGTAATCCGGATTCTTCTCAACGGCTGTTGTAATACGCTGAACATTTTTCTCCGCTGCTTTCAATGCTTCCGGAGAGCCTACTTCTGGACGGGGTGCATTTGACTGTTCAGAGGAGTCCAATACCGGTTTAAAACCTGCTAATTCATAAACAAAGCCAAAACGGTCATTTTCTGCATGTGGCATAAAATTTTCACCGACTGCAAACAGCATCAGTGCAGTTTTGCCTTCAGTCTGCTTTTTCAGTTGTTGCTGCAGCGTTGCGATTTTACTAAGCTTTTCAGTAGCAATTTTCTCTTTACCAAATGCACGTGCCAAGACATGGGCACGTTCCGTCAGATCGGCAATATATTGGCTAGTATCTGGTGAAAGATCTAAAGTCGGAGCAATACCTTTAACAGCCTCTGCTTTAGAAGCCGAACGGCCACCGACAATAATCAGGTCAGGTTTAGCAGTTTTTAGTACATTGAGATCCGGTTCGAACAGTGAACCAGCTTTGGTGAATTTGCCCTGCTGGTATTTGCTTAAATTGCCTGCAAAGCTTGCTGCAGGCACCAGCTGAGCTTCAAGCCCTAGTGCATTCAAGGTATCCAGTGCAGATAGGTCATATACTGCGATCTTTTTCGGAGCTTTTTTAAGTTGAATATTTTGGTCTTTATAGTCGAAAGTGACCTGTGCAGAAACTGTAAAAGAAGTTGTCAGTCCTAATATTGTGGCAAGTGCTAAAGTCTTAAATTTCATGTTTATTCCTCTAAATTCGCGACAAGATTAGCATAATTTATAGAAATGAAAATCATTTTCATATGTGAATAATTAAAAAAGGGATAATGGCTATCCCTTAATCATTCAAAACTTTAGAAGGGGATTTGAGTCAGTTTATTCAGGAAATGCGGAATAAGTCGTGGTTCCAGAATAATCGTCATCACCACACCATAAGCCGCACCCCATAGATGGGCACTGTGATTGATATTGCTGTTGCCGCGCTTGCCCGACCAGATACTATAGGCCACATATAAAACAGCAAAAATAATCGCAGGGACTGGAATAAAGAACACGAAAATCAGCTTCCATGGTTCAAACAGAATATAAGCGAACAGAACCGCGGATACTGCACCAGAAGCACCCAAGCTGGCCCAGCGCGCATCATTTTTATGTTTCAGATAACTTGGCAAAATCGCTGCAACCAGACCACCAAGATAAAACAGAATAAAGCCCAGATCATATAAATACTGGCGATAAAAACTTTCAATAATGCTGCCGAAAAAGAACAGCGTGATCATATTGAACAGTAAATGCGTACCATCTGCATGGATAAAACCATGGGTAATGAAACGGTCATATTGACCACGTTGCATGGCAGGCGGCCAGAAAATCAGACGATTCATTACCTTTTCTTTTGAAAAAGCAATAAAAGAAACAATACAGGTGATCAGAATAATAGTGACGGTATGATTAAAAGGTAAATCAAGCATATAAGTAATTCTGGTTCTATCTATTTGACAATGATCATGCCATTAAAACAAATCTAAAGTGCGACTTTTATAATAAATCCGACAATTTTGGTTGAATTTTTATAATTACCCCGCATCTTCAGTTAAAATAGCAGCTTCAGCTTGAGGAAATTATTGTTATGTCGACTGAGAACAGCAACACTCCGGTTGCAGAAGAAATTCCAAATCTTTTGATTACACCGACAGCACAAGAGTATTTAAAGGATCTATTGGACAAACAGAATACACCAGGTATTGGCGTACGTGTGTTTGTAGAAAATCCGGGTACACCGCGCGCTGAATGTTGCATGGCTTATAGTGCACCTGATGAGGTTGTACCTACAGACTATAAGCAGGAATATCCAGATTTTCCGGCCTATATAGACTCTCCGTCAATTCCATACTTGCTAGATGCAGTTATTGACTACAATAAAGACCGTTTTGGTGGTCAGCTGACTTTCCGTGCACCAAATTCTAAAGTGCCACGTGTGGGTCCTGATGCCTCTGTAGAAGAACGTATTACTTATGTGCTTCAGTCAGAAATTAACCCAGGTCTTGCAGGTCATGGTGGTAACTGTGCACTGGTTGAAGTGGTTGAAGATCCTGAGCATGGCTTAACTGCGGTTCTTAAATTTGGTGGTGGTTGCCAAGGCTGTTCAGCAATTGATGTGACTTTAAAACAAGGCGTTGAAACAACCTTGAAACAGCACATTCCTGAGTTGGCACGTGTCGTTGACCAGACTGACCATACCCAAGCTGAAGGTGCTTATTTCAAATAAGTTTCTAATAAAATTTAGCTTGTAAGAAATACCTCGAATGATCGGGGTATTTTTTTATTTGTATTTGATAGTGATAATAATTATCAATAGTGATTGTATTTGTAATTACTTTTGTTACAATGCGTCACAATTCCAGCAATATTTCTTCATAAATCAACTTTTGGGGCACCTTCGAATATGAGTAAGCCGTTTATGAAATCGACTTTGGCCTTTGCAGTGCTTTCAGCATTAGCTGTTTCAGTACAAGCACAAGACCAGGTAACTGAAGAACAAAAAGCAGCATTACAGACTGAAGCTACTAAATTGCAGACCATTGTGGTAACCACAGCGGGCGGTTTTGAACAAAATATTGCAGATGCACCTGCTTCTATTTCAGTCATTACCGCGGAAGAATTACAAAAAAAATCATATACAGATGTAATTGATGCTGTAAAAAATATGCCAGGTGTTTCTGTACAAGGCGGTGGCAATAATAGAGAGATTACAATCCGAGGTATGGGTGCAACCTACACGAAATACCTTGTTGATGGCAGACCAATTAGTGCCGGTAGAGCAGTGAATGGTAATGGTACAGATGGTGGGAAAATTGGTGCATATTTACCACCAATTGACATGATTGAACGGATCGAAGTCGTACGTGGTCCAATGTCATCACTTTATGGTTCAGATGCTATGGGGGGGTAATTAACATTATTACTAAAAAAGCGTCTGCTAGTAATTGGCATGGAAGTATTTCTCCTGAATATACGAAGTCTGATAATGATTATGCAAATGATAGTTATGGCGTCAGCATGTATGTCACAGGCCCATTAATTCAAGATAAATTATCTTTAAGTATAGATGGTAACTTCCAGGGGAATGACGAAAGTGACTTTGTCGGTGGAGAAGGGCAAAAATCTGGTTCAAGTGAGTCTGAGAAGAAAGTTAGAAAGCTCGGTACTGAACTGGTTTGGAATGTCGATGAACATAACGATATTGGTTTGAGATATGATTTTACAGGGCAGCAGTACACCACAACACTGGGTAAAAGTGTGGATGCTGCCACTCAAGCCTCTATCAATGAAAATGAGAAAAATCTATATACCTTAACGCATAAAGCACGTTACGATAATTTTACCCTTGATTCATACTATCAAGATGAAACAACTAAAAAAGTTTATAGTGGTGCCGTTGCTGACGAAAAAAATGAAGAATTAAAAGTCTTTAATACACAAAGCTCATTCTTTTTGGGTAACCATGCATTAACAGTGGGTGGTCAATATCAAAAAGAAAAAATCACTGATACCACAAATGGTCTAGCCGATATTACTGGGGTCACTTCACTCGACCGTTGGTTATTTGCTTTATATGCAGAAAATGAGTGGAGCATTACCGATGATTTCGCTTTAACTGTGGGCGCCCGCTACAATAAAGATGAATACTTTGGTGGTGAAATTACACCGCGTGTCTATGGTGTTTATCATTTAACAGATGCTATAACTTTGAAAGGTGGTGTAAGTACAGGCTATAAGCAACCAACGATTAGCCAAATTTCAGAAGGTTTTGGTAGCAGAACAGGAAAAGGCAGTGCTGTCATCATTGGTAACCCTGATTTGTCTCCAGAAAAAAGCACGAGCTATGAATTCGGATTTAACTATTCGGCTCCTGAACTTGGCTTAACAAGCAGTTTAATGGTCTTTAAATCTGATTTTAAAGATAAAATTGTTGAAGATCGTTTATGTGACACGCCAGGAACAACAAATAGTTCTCCTGTAGAAGAATGGAAATGTTCGGCAAATGGCAAGCCATATCGATTTGTTAGCCAAATGAAAAACGTTTCCGATGCAGAAATGAAAGGTGCTGAATTTACATTAGACTATGATGTACTGGATAATCTTCACGCGAGTACAAGTTATACTTATACAAAAACTGAGCAAAAAAGTGGCGAATTTAAAGGCCAGCCTTTGAATAAAATGCCAAAACATATGCTGAATGTCGGTCTGAATTATGATGTTTCAGATACCTGGACGACCTGGCTGGACTATAATTACCGTGGCAAAACCAGTGATTATTTAAGCCGTACTTCTATGGATAATGGGACACCGGGATATGGTACTTTTGATGCCGGTGCAGTCTTTAAAGCGACAGATAACTTAAGTTTGACTGCTGGTATTTATAACATTGCCAATAAAGAAATTACCAATGGCGATTATGACATTGTACTTGATGGTCGTAGATACACCGTGGGTATGAATATCAAATTCTAATTCATAGATATGAAAAAGCCGCTCTCGAGCGGCTTTTTTTAGTCTTCAATCTTTAAAATTTTTAAGGTATTTTCAGCATCATAGAATTTTTCTAGATAGGCACGGGCACGTTCACGCAAATAGCCCTGATGAATCATCTGCTGAATTATCGGTGTTAGCAATTCATTCAGCTCATATTGAATCAACGATTCATCAATATTCAGATCTCGTAATAACTGATCAAATGTATGTTCCTGATTGCGTACATACCAGGTATAAATCCCGTCATGCAGTTGCTGCTGTATATATTCCGTCTGGCGCATATGATCCCAGATTTCGTGCCCCAAACTCACCGTCTGATTCAGATCCTGGGTTTCAATATAGTTCTTGAGCACGGACAGCGGCATGTCTTTGATCTTATGCCAAAGATTGGCCTGAAAATGGTATAGCTTGTCATCATCAAAGTGCTGGTTCAGCACATGCTCACTCATTTGGCTAAGTTTTAAAATATTTTTTTGCAAATAACGGGCAACTGTATTGTCCAGACTGGAATCCGTAACATTTTCCAGAACAGATTTTCCCATTTTCATGAAGCGGGAAACGCCCGGAACACTCTTGGCAATCACAGAATTATCCAGATAATCCTGAATCGAATGCTGGATCAGTTGCGTAATCATGGCTGAAAAAGCAGGATTATTCACCACCGCTTTGATCAGGCGCTGACGATGACCACTTTTGCTGGCCACATATTGTGCAATTTTATCAATGGTCAGTACCGGAATGACATCTGCAATTTTGGTCGTATCATTGGCTGGATGAACCAGTGCGAACCGGATATGTTCGGCAATCTGCTCAATCAGAAAAGAACTGGCAGCAGTATCCAGAATCTGCTTTTGTAGTAGCTGATTGACCAGTTCACAGCTCCACAGATCTTTAAGCGTCTGCTTGCGCAACCAGAGATAAAACTCGTGAAACTCGCTTTGAATGGTTTCAGATTGAGAAAATACCTGATCAAGAAAATCAAGTTGAGCATCAATCAACTGCTCAATCATCGGATGTTTCTGCATAACTTCTCTGAAACTTAATTAAAAGGAATGAGTTTATCAGCTAGTGGATTTTTTAGGGTCTGTGTCTTGGCCAGGAAAGGCAAATAATGTTGGGCGACCTGTTTTTCTGCTTCCAGAATCGGCATATGACCAACATTATTTAAAATCACCGGAGTTTCAGCACGTTTTAATAAAGAATATAACTCTTTCACCACTTCGACATTAATAATCCGGTCCTGTTTTCCCCATAGAATCAAGGTAGGCGCTTCCACTGTACGGGTCAGACGGGCAAAGGTATCAGGCGTATACAACCGGTTAAGCATTACCACCTGATCAATCGATTTGCTAGTTTGTTCGGAACGGGCAATCAACAGTTTTTCCTGCGCATGTCTTAACTGGTAAGGCATCGCTGGCGGATTCTGCATTAGCTGTTTGGAGACATCTTCCAGATCACCAGGTTTACTGACAATCAGGTCTTTGAGTGCATGCGGGTCTTTGGTATAAGGCGTATTTCCCATTTTATAGATGCCGGCACTATTCACTAGAAACAGGCTTTGGGTATCGAAAGGGTATTGTGACGCATAGACTGTCGCAATTGAGCCGCCTAGAGAATGACCAGCGACATGCAGATTTTTTTCAATCTTCAGGGTTTCGACAAAGGTACGTAATTGCGAAGTGACATTGGGTACAGACAAATCAAAATCTGCTGGAACCCGGGTATCGCCATTGCTCGGCAAATCTGGAATGATGACATGATAATAGGGCGTCAAAAACTGGGCGACGCGGTTCCAGTTGTCGCGTGTGCCTGCCAGACCATGAATCAGGATAATCGAGGGTTTGTTTTTTGCACCGCCTTCGCTATAACTCCAGGTCACATCACCGACTTTCAAGGTTTTGGATTGTAGACCCGCCTGAATGCGTTGCTGGCTCAGATAAAGCTGTAAAACTTCGGCAGACTTGGCTTTCGGCGGCGTAAACAGATATTGGCTATGGCTCAGGCTGGATATACTAAGACCCAGAGCGACTAAAGTGGAATAGATAATTTTTGAGCGCAATTTTATTATTTTCTTCATTAGCACTGTCCCCTGAAAAAACTGAGCAAAAACGCTCAAAATACTTCCGTGTTATCGATTTGCAATTTATAGATGAATCAAATCGTAATCTTTCACTTATTTTAAAGCATTCCTTAATATTGTACATCTGTTAATTATTAGCTGAAGCAGAAAAACTGCCCAAAAAACGTGACGAACTTCACAGAAAAATTCCCAGAACAAGAAATCATCAAAGAGCTAAAAATTTCACAGCTAATTTTTTTTGCAAGTGACATTCAAAAAATCTAGCAGTAAGATATTCCCACTAAAAACATCGATGGTAAAAAAGAATGCTCACAGCTCAGGAAGCTATAGATCGTCTTAAAAAGGGTAACCAGCGCTTTGTCAATGGTGAAACGCAGCATTTAAAATTATTATCGCATCAGCAACGTGCTGAAATGGCAGAAAGTCAGGAACCATTTGCTATTGTTTTAGGATGTTCAGATTCACGTGTACCCGCAGAAATGGTTTTTGACCAAGGGTTAGGTGATCTGTTTGTCATTCGGGTAGCAGGTAATATTGTTGCACCGTCTCAAGTCGGCAGTGTCGAATTCGCAGCAGAAAGTTTTGGCTGTCCGATTGTGATTGTTTTGGGTCATACGCATTGTGGCGCTATTCATTCAACAATTGAAGCATTAACTAATCCAGCAACGCCGCCATCTGCAAATCTGATGTCAATCGTGAACCGTGTACGTCCATCAGTTGAAATTCTAATGCAGACTGAACTGAAAGATGACCTGAATAAACTGTCTAAACATGCAGTCCGTTCCAATGTATTTGCTTCAGTAAATCAATTACGTCATGGTTCTGCAGTTCTGGAAAGCCTGATTGCTAAAGGTAAGTTACAGGTGGTTGGTGCAGAATATTCACTTGAAACCGGTGAAGTAACTTTCTTTGACTTCTAAGAAAATTTTAAGATTTGATCCAGTTAAAGGCGCCTTAGAGGGCGCCTTTAATATAAGGATAAGCATTATTTAATAAAATAGTTTGGGCTTTGGCATTGGGATGAATCTGATCCTGTTGCATTAGGCCTTTATTGCCAGCGACACCTTGCATAAAGAAGGGTAGTAATTTGACCTTATACTGCTGACTGACCACCTTATAGTTATTTTCAAAAGCCTTGCTATATGCCTGACCATAATTTGGTGGCATTTTCATTCCAAAAACAATGACATTCGCCTTGGCTTTCTGGCTCTGCTGTACCAGAGCTGCTAAATTTTTTTGAATCATTTGGGGTGGCTGCCCACGCAGGCCATCATTCCCGCCAAGCTCAATCACCACAACATCTGGACGGTGAGTCTGCAATAGTTTTGGTAATCTAGCCAGGGCACCACTGGTGGTTTCACCGCTCACACTTGCATTGACCACTTTATGCTGTTTCGGATAGTGTTGGTCCAAACGTTTTTGTAATAAATGTACCCAACCTTGCTGTGGTTGCATGCCATAACCAGCACTTATACTGTCACCCACAATCATAATGGTCTTTGCCGACAGACTAAAAGGAATCAGGCACAGTCCAAAGAATACCAGGCAAGGCAATACACGATTTTTCTGATTTAGATCTTTCATATAGGACACGTATGATTCAAAGCAGCAACGATTCGACCATCATGCCACAAGCGATTATTTCTGCCCAGAAATTGACACAAAAGATACAACTTTCACAAAAACAACTGACTATTTTTGAAGATCTTTCGCTGGAAATTTTGACTGGAGAACAGGTCGCCATTACCGGACGTTCCGGTTCAGGAAAGTCGACTTTACTGGGCATTTTGGCCACTTTGGATCAGGCCAGTGCCGGGCAGTTAACGGTCTGTGGGGAGCTGGTATCAGACTTGAATGAAGAACAGCGCGCTTTAGTCCGGCTAAAAAATATTGGCTTTGTGTTTCAGTCTTTCCAACTTTTGCCTCATCTTACGGCACTTGAAAATGTCATGCTGCCTTTACGTTTACAGCCATATTTTAAATATGGTGAAGCTGAGCAGAAGGCGCTAGCATTGCTACAAAAAGTCGGATTAGACCGTCAAGCTCAGCAAACACCGAAAGTGCTCTCGGGTGGAGAACAGCAACGGGTGGCCATTGCCCGCGCACTGGTCAGTGAGCCCAAAATCATTTTTGCTGATGAACCGACAGGTAATCTGGACGGGGAAACTGCTCAAGAAATCGAACAGCTGCTCTTTCAGTTAAATCGTGAATTAGGCACCACGCTGGTTCTGGTTACTCATGATCCTGATCTGGCCCGACAATGCCAGCGTCATTTTGAACTGGTCAATGGTCAGCTGATTGAACATGCGAGTGGAGGCTGATATGCAGCATCTGTTTCGTCCTTTACTCAGACAAAGTTTTAATACGACAGGAATTTATCTGCTAATCATCGCGCTGACCTTAGCGATTAGTGCCACAACGGCACTAAAGTTCAGTAATGAACAGATTCAGAACGCCGTTGCTTTACAGGCAGCTGAAATGCTGGCGGGAGATTTGGTACTTTCTGATAATGAGCCGCTAGCTCAGGAATGGCGTGATCAGGCCAGGCAGCTCGATTTACAGCAGTCTGAAGTCACATTTTTCAGTACGATGGCTTATACCAATGATCAGTTTGTCATGGTCAATGTTAAGGCTATTGATCAGACTTTTCCTTTACGAGGAGAGCTACAGGTTCAACCTGCAGCAGACAAAATCCAAGCGGGGGAAATCTGGCTGAGTTCACGGGCCATGGATCTACTCAAGGTCAAACTGGGTGATGAACTGAATATTGCCGATGCCAAATTTAAGGTTACTGCAAAAATCGAGCGGGATTCGAATCAGGAGCTCGGCTTTTCTGGCTTTTCGCCGACTGTAATTATTGCTCAGTCAGAAGTGGCGCGCACCAATGCGATTCAGGTCGGTAGCCGGATTGATTACCGTTTATTAATGGCGGGTAATCCAGCCGATACCCGGCAATATGAAGCCTGGTTCAAGCAGAAGATAAAATCTGAAAATGGAACTTCAGATGAAGCAGATGCTGGGGTTGAGGGGCAAGAACTGGAACAGCAGGGCAGCCTACGCTTACGTAATGCCAGCGAAGGCAATACCCGTTTAATGAAGCCGATTGCCAATCTGGATACTTTTCTGCAACTGGCCAATATTCTTACCATTTTGTTATGCGGGATTGCCATTGCTTTAACTGCGCAGCGTTATGTGCAGCAGAATCAGGATCATATTGCCCTGATGCGCTGTATTGGCGCGACCAAAAATCAGATTCTGGCCGCTTATCTGGCTTTGCTAGGTTTAGTGCTTTTAATCGCCATGTTGATTGGTAGCGTAATAGGTGTAGCATTGGGTTGTGGCTTATTGCAACTTATGCTACAGCTGATTCCAAACTTGCAGCTTGAGTTTTCTGCTACGGCGATGCTGCTGGGACCATTGCCAATTGCCATGCTGACCAGTGCTGTGGTGTTATTGGGCTTTGTCATGCCAAGTCTGTTTCAGCTCTTGAATACCCCTCCGATTCGGGTCATTCGTCAGCAGGAAAAATCTGTCCATTCGATGTTGTGGATGTTACTGACCGGAACCTTAAGTCTGATTATTTTCAGTGTGATTTTAACGGAAAATATTGTGCTGACAGCTTGGGTGATCGGGGCGATTATCCTGCTCTGTGCCGTACTGTATTTCACGGTCTGGAGTATCTTAAAACTGCTGCGTAATCTGAAATTCAACCTGTCTGCGTATGTGCGGACACCGTATCAGACCGCTTTACAAATTACTGCTTTAGCCCTTGGACTCAGCTTGATCAGTGTGCTGGCTGTGCTACGTACCGACCTGCTTGATCGCTGGCAGCAACAGTTGCCGGAAGGGACACCCAACCAGTTTGTCTATGGTCTGCCGCCTTTTGACATGCCTGACTTAAAAGCTCAGTTAGAACAGAATGGCTGGAAAATTACACCCTTGTATCCCAATATTCGCGGGCGTCTGGTGGCGAAAAATGATCATCCTTTTGCTGCTGAACTGGTCAAGCAGAGTAATACCTTAAGACGTGAACTGAATCTGACTCAATCGGACCGCTATCCTCAGGATAATGTCATTGTGCAGGGGGAGGCAGGATTGAAACAGCCGGGTGAAGTTTCGGTCGAAGCCAATACTGCACAAGAGCTGGGCATCAAACTGGGGGATAAGCTCAGTTTTAGCTTGCCTGAAGGCATACTTGAGGCCAAGGTAGTGAACCTCAGAACAGTAGAGTGGGAAAGTTTTAGTCCAAACTTCTTCTTTATCTTTGCACCAAATACCATGGATGCTAATGCTGGCAGTTATTTGGGCAGCTTCTACGTACCGGAAACAGATAAAGATAAACTGGTGAATCTGGTTCAGCGGTTTTCCAATACGGTATTTATTGATGTCAGCCTGATTCTGGAAGAAATCAAACGCATTGTGAATGTACTGGTGCAGATCATTACCATTCTGGCTGTGCTGGTCAGCGTATCCGGTTTTCTAGTACTGATGGCCTGTCTAAACCTGCTCATGGATGAACGTAAACGTGAAGTGGCTTTGCTCCGGTCTTTTGGTAGTTCCAAACAGAAGCTGAAAACCATGATGAGTCTGGAAATCGGTTTTATCGGACTATTCGCAGGTATTGTTTCATGTCTGTTTGCAGAAGTGATCAGCGCCATTGCCAGCTATAAGATGGATCTGATCATTCAGCCCCATTGGGAAATCTGGATTATCCTACCTGTGTTTATGACAGTTTTGTGTACCCTGATCGGGCGTTATCGTCTGAGTTATCTTTCCGAGATTCCGCCCTTGCAAAGCCTGCGTGAGATGAATCAATAAGATTTATCTTGCGGGCTGATCCGCCAACTGCTGTTGTAGCATTTGTAAAATTTCCTGCCAGAGTGGGCGGATCGGTTCAAGCAGGGCCAGATTATATTGATACAGCACGACACAGGCAGCGACGCCGAGCAGTAAGGCAACCAGACTGACCAAACGGCCACGCTGCATTTTCTGACCGAGATACCAGAGCGCTGTTAGTCCGGCCCCCATGATCATGCCGCCAATATGTGCGGCATTGTTAATTCCGCTAATCATAAAGCCCATCACCAAGTTAAGGCCCATGATCATTACCAGTGTCTTTTTATCCAGAATAAAAGGCTGACGGGGCAACATCGGCAGTAAAGACAGAACAGTCAGTGAGGCACCGAGACCCATGACTGCACCCGAAGCACCCGCACTAACACCCGGCAATAAGCCAGGATTGGCTACACCGCCTTCGATTAAGGCATAGCTGTCCTGGATGCTCATATAACCACTGAGTAAACTGCCCATCAGGCCGGCACAAATATAAAGACCTGTAAAATAGACCCGGCCAAAAATTTGTTCAGCGACACTACCAAAAATATACAGTGCCCACATATTTAACATCAGGTGAATTAAGCCAAAATGAAAAAACATGCTACTAAACAGGCGTATGGGTTCCGCTAAATACGTTAAAGGTGCATAATCTGCTCCCCAGCGAATGGCATCTGGAGAACTGGGCTGTGTGATATCCATACCATTCAGAACCTGCCAGCCAAACAGGCCGACATTGATGCAGATCAAGAGTGCGGTCATCCACCAGAGCTGCATTTCAAGTTTGCGATGTGTTGTTGGGGGAGAATTTTCAGGCATGCTATTTTTTTGCTGTGATTGTATATTTCGAATAAGCTTAACACGAAAAATTGAATTTTCAGGAGTAACGCGCTGACATGAAAGCCTTTCTGACCCGCACCTTTCTCGTGATTGTCAGTGTGATTCTACTTGTTCAACTGTGGATTTTTGCAAGTTTAGCCTGGTGGCGAACCAATCCGGTGAATACCACCATGATGATGCGGATTGATTATTGGACTGAGCCCTCCAAGCCCATTCAACATCAGTGGCGCCCTTATGATGAAATCAGTACCAATCTGAAACGGGCGGTAGTGACAGCAGAAGATGGAAAATTCATGCACCATCATGGCTTTGACTGGGATGGTATTCAGACTGCGCTCAGCCGTAACAAGAATGAAGGCCGTGTCGTAGCCGGTGGGTCAACCATTTCCCAGCAGCTGGCTAAAAATCTGTTCCTCGTCAACAAGCGTTCATTCCTGCGTAAAGGTCAGGAAGCTGTTGCGACCTGGATGATGGAACGCATGTGGTCTAAAGAGCGTATTCTGGAAGTGTATCTTAACTCGATTGAGTTTGGAGACAATATCTACGGGGCAGAAGCTGCAGCCAAACATTATTTCGGTAAGACTGCAGAGAGCCTGACGCGTGATCAGGCCATCTTCCTGGCAGCGATTCTCACCAATCCAAAATATTTTGAAGATCATCGTAATGCATCAGCCCTAAAAGCACGTAAACGTATGATTCAGCGTTATATGCGCTATGCTGAAATCCCTTAAATAAAAATATCAAGATAAAGCCCAAATATTTGGGCTTTTTTTATGAAAATGTCATTAATTTGAAGCATACTAAAAGCAATAAGTAAGACTTGAAAATAGCGTAGGTTTGATATGAATACGGCAGCCAGTACGACTTCGGCACCAACCGAATATACTTATAATGATCGTTACATTAATCGTGAACTGTCTATTCTGGATTTCCATTTGCGAGTGCTGGAACAGGCGGTCGATCCTCTGCATCCTTTGCTGGAACGCATGAACTTTCTTTTGATTTTTTCACGTAATCTGGATGAGTTTTTTGAAATTCGTGTGGCTGGCGTCATGGAACAACTGGATTTGGGCAATGAAAGTCGCAGTCCGGATGGTTTGACGCCAAAACAAGTATTAGAACAGATTGCCGAAACTGCGCATGCCGCCATTGAACGTCAGTACCGTATTTTAAATGAAGAGATTTTGCCGAAACTGCGTGAGGAAGATATCTGTTTTCTGCGCCGTGGAGAGCTAACACCGGCACAATCGACCTGGGTGAAAAAATATTTTCAGGAGCAGGTTGCGCCAGTTTTAACGCCCATTAGCCTTGATCCGGCACATCCATTCCCACGATTGGTCAACAAATCTTTAAACTTTATTGTGACGCTAGAAGGGAAAGATGCCTTTGGGCGTCAGATTGATCTTGCGGTTGTTCCTGCGCCACGTTCATTGCCGCGTGTGGTGCGTTTACCGGATGAACTGACTGATGGTAAAGAACATCATGTGATGTTATCCGCCATCATTCATGAACATGTGTCTGACCTGTTCCCGGGCATGACCGCGACGGGATGTTACCAATTCCGTGTTACCCGAAATGCCGATCTGGCCTTAAATGAAGATGTTGAAGACCTGGCCAAAGCCTTAAAAGGCGAGCTAAGTTCGCGCCGTTTTGGTCGTGCAGTCCGTCTGGAGGTGACTGAAAATTGTCCGCAGCATATTTATGAATATTTGCTGGAAGAATTTGATCTGGATGAAGAACAGCTCTATAAAGTGGCAGGACCGGTTAATCTGGCGCGGTTACTGTCCAACTTCAAACGTCCACATCTACATTATGATTCACATACGCCAATTCTGCCTAAAGTACTGAAGAAATCTGAAAATGTTTTCAGTGCCATGCAGAAGCAGGATATTTTGCTACATCATCCATTTGAATCTTTTGCTCCAGTGATTACGCTGTTACGTGAAGCGGCACGAGATCCTCAGGTGCTGGCAATCAAGCAGACACTGTACCGCAGTGGTCCAGATTCCGAGATCGTGCAGGTGCTAGCAGAAGCGGCCCGTAACGGTAAGGAAGTGACTGCAGTCATCGAGCTACGTGCACGTTTTGATGAAGAATCCAATATTGCAGTTGCCAACGTACTGCAAGAGGCGGGGGCTGTCGTGGTCTATGGCATTGTTGGCTATAAAACCCATGCTAAAATGATTCTGGTGGTACGCCGAGAAAATAACAAGCTGGTGCGTTATGTGCATTTAGGAACCGGAAATTATCATGCGGGCAATGCACGGATTTATACCGATTATGGCTTGTTAACCACAGACAAGGATCTGTGTGAAGATGTGCATCGTATCTTCCAGGAATTGACCGGAATGGGGAAAATGGCCAAGCTGAAAAAGCTGCTCCATGCTCCATTTACCTTGCATGCCCAGCTCATCAACTATATTGATAATGAAATTGCCAATGCCAAAGCGGGCAAGAAAGCTCAGATCATCGTGAAGGTCAATGCTTTAACTGAACTGCAACTGATCAACAAACTTTATGAGGCTTCACAAGCGGGCGTACAGATTGACCTAATTATCCGCTCGATCTGTTGTCTGCGTCCAGGCTTGCCGGGACTTTCAGAGAATATCCGGGTACGTTCAATCGTCGGCCGTTTCCTTGAACATACACGCGTGTTTTATTTTAGCAATAATGGCAATTCCCGCATTTATTGCTCAAGCGCAGATTGGATGGATCGCAACCTGTTTAATCGCGTAGAAGCCTGTTTCCCGATTGAAGATGAAACATTGAAGAAACGCATTTACCAGCAAGGTTTATTAAATTACCTGAAAGACAATCAGCAGGCCTGGTTGTTACAAGGAGATGGAACCTGGGTGCGTGCCCAAGTTGCAGAAGGTGAACAACCGCATAATGCACAGCGTACCTTGCTGGAAACCTTTAAATAACTCTATGCAAACTAAAAAAGGCTGATGATTCAGCCTTTTTTATATTTTGTTAATTTTGAGAATGGATAAATGGATTCGCGAGTTTTTGATAGATTTTACGAATAGCAGCATAAATCTGGTAATCGTGCAGACTTAATCTGTTTTGAATTTCGGCCAAAGTCAGGTCTTGGCTGAAATACTTTAAAATCTGTACTTCAGTCTGATTTAAAAAATGTATTTTTGTTTCCTGACTCACTAAATAACGGGCTAATTCCGGATGTAAATCGGAACCACCTCGTAGGATGATTTTCAGGCTTGCTACTATTTTTGAAACAGGATGCGATGCAATCAGATATCGATCCACGCTAGATGACAAGAATAAATTAATCATTTCAGGTGAATCATCAGCTAAAACTGCAATCAGATGAGGAATCTGGATCCGGGTTTGAACCGTATACAGATGATTGAGTTGGGCTTTCTCATGAATCTCATATAGCACTAGATTGGGAAGATACTGTTCAATATGGGATTGAGCAGACAGATGATCGGTATAGGACAGCATATCCGGTTGATAACCGAGCTGTAGCAATGCAAGATCAAGATTGGAAGAGAGCGGTGGTGGATAAGGTTGCACCAATAATACGGGTGCGGGCAAAAATGAGGCCAAAGAAATCTTATCCTGAGAGTAATTAATATACAGATGTATTTTGGCTTAAATTATTCTAACTGCCAATCCCAAGAAATATGGATTTAATTTTTATATATTATAAATAGTTAAAGTTTAAAGATTAGTTTTTGGATCATTTTAATTGACTAAATGTATAAAAATTTACTGTATCAGAAGACGCAGGCAAGAAAAAAGGAGCAATCTAAGTGCTCCTTTTTTATTAGGACTTAATTAAGCTGCATCGTGGGCAGTGATTTTTTGCAAAATTTGTAATAACACATCGAATTCGCTTTGTAGCGGTGTGCTCTTACGAGTGACCAGCGCCAGAGTACGGCTTGGTGCAGCATTGATTGGATTAATACGCAGATCCGGATTGGCTTTGATCATATTGGTATGCAGTGCAATTTCTGGCAACAGGGTAAAACCAAGATCAGCAGACACCATTTCGATCAACGTCGGTAATGAACTTGCTTTCAGGCGATGATCATTTTTGCGCTCACCAATCGGACAGGCACTTAATGCATGATCACGCAAACAGTGACCTTCTTCAAGCAGCATCAGGCGAGACAGATCCAGATCTTCCAGAGATTTGGCTTGAGCCGCATTCTGGTCAGATTTGTGATGTACCAGATACAGATTCTCTTTGGCAATTTCAGCAACTTTCAGGCTACGGGTATCGAAAGGCAGCGCTAGCACTACCATATCCAGATTACCATGCTCCAGTTTCTCTACAATTTTCTCACTTTGAGCTTCATGTAAATGTAGCTGGATTTTCGGTAGCTGCTGATGCACTTCATCCAGAAATTGCGACAGGATGAAAGGGGCAATGGTTGGAATAACGCCAAGATGCAGATCACCGGTTAATGGTTCACTCATTTCACGACTTAAACGCATTAAGTCCTGAGCATCAGCCAGTAGAACACGGGCACGTGCAACCACTTGTTCACCAAGCGGCGTTAAACGTACATTCTGGCGATCGCGTTCAACAAGAACGCCACCGAGTAAACGCTCCAGCTCCATAATACCGCCAGACAAAGTTGACTGGGTAACAAATGAGCGGCGAGCAGCTTCTGTAAAATGCAGCGTCTCAGACAGTGTTACGAGGTATGACAGCTGTCTTAAGGATGGTAATGCAGCCATAGTGTCCTAATGTTTATGATTTAAAATGATCAGCAAATAATTCGCTAAGATATGGAATAAAATGCGGAGGGATATCATGCCCCATTCCATCAATTAATTCAAATTTAGCCCCTGAAATTGCTTTTGCAACAGCCTTACCATGACTAGGAGGCAGCAATCTGTCACGAGCACCATGAACTACCAGGGTCTCTTGTTGGATTTGCTTGTCCAGTTGCAGCAATGAACCTGTACATAATATTGCTAAAAACTGTTGAAGTACACCCGCTGGATGGTAACTTCGCTTATATAGCTTACGGGCGGTCTGAATCGCTTCAAGATGATTCACATAACCCGGCGAGCCAATAATGTTAAACAGTTTCAAGCTATGATCAACAATGCCATCTTCATCTGTGGAAGCGGGTTTGTCAATTAAACTAAAGAGTTGCTTTGGAAAAGGCGGGGGTAACAGTGGCTGGTTATTACTGGTAAACAGTAAGCCCATTTTTTTAACTTTATCAGGATAACGTGCGGCCAGAATCTGGGCAATCATGCCGCCCATAGAGGCACCGAGCACATAGACCTGACCCAGTCCCATTTTTTCAATCAGAAGATGTACATCATCTGCCATATCATACAGTGTATAAGGCGCGCCCTGATTGCCTAAACCCAGTACAAAACGGCTCATCATTTTTAAGGTGTTTAAGCGAGGTCCTTTATGGTGAATCTTGGAAGATAAACCAATATCCCGGTTGTCAAAACGCACCAGATGATAGCCCTGATCAATGAGAGATTTACAGAAGAAGTCCGGCCAGTACAGCATCTGTGCCCCAAGCCCCATAATTAGCAGAATAGTCGGGTGTTCAGGATTTCCTCCGACTTCTACGTGCAATTCGATGCCACTGCCAAGATCGACCTTGGTTTCACGCATGAAAGCGGTATACGGAGAATGATTGAACTGCAGGGCACTATGCATGATATATTTCCTGATTAAAGGACATTTCGCTTAAAAAATGTCCTTTGTATTAAACATCTAAACTGTAGCTGGAATCAAGTCAGGAACCTGCTTGGTCAATGCCAGGCGTTGTTTGGCAGCAGTGGCACCAAGCAGGACAAAACCACGTAAAGCACCGCTGGCATCAAAGGCTTTGGCCAGCATACCGTCATCAAACTCTTCATTTTCCCAAGTTACTTCGACATCAACCGGAGCAGGAAGGACAGTCAATGGCGCAGCTGGTGTTTTGACCGCAACTGGCATCGCTGGATAATGAACTGCAGTATGTTCGCCATTCAATGTTTTAGACAGAGCACGGGCCTGCTGCATGATTGGCATGACATATGGTAAAAGCATTCCGTTTACTTCCGCACAGTCGCCTACTGCATAAATGTCCGGTTGATTGGTTTCTAGTTTTGTATTGGTCAGAATCCCGCGACTGGTGTGAATATCGGCTTCTTTTGCGACAGAAATATTCGGCTGTAAGCCCACAGCAGACAGCACCACATCAGCAACTACCGACTGGCCATTGGCAAGTGTGACCAGATAATCACCATTTTCAACTTTAGAGACTTTTTCGACTGTTGTCCCCAGTACAAAATGAATGCCCGTCTCTTCAAGATTTTGCTGGAAAGCATCTGCGACATGAGCTGGTAATAAGCGACCTAAAGGCTGGGGTGCCAGATCAATCACGGTGACCTGATGATTAGTATGTTGCAAGTCATTGGCAAATTCACAGCCGATCAGGCCTGCGCCTAGAATCACCACACGTTTATCTTCACGGGCTGCCAGATTATGACGGAAAGCTTTATAGTCAGTCAGGTTATTCACCATATGAATATCGTCGCTCGCATCACCAGCAATGGCCAGGCGTACTGGATTGGCACCCACAGCCAGCACCAATTTAGAATAATCCTGTGTGCTTTCCTGACCGTCTTTTTCTAAAGTGAGCTGATGTTGTTCAGGATGAATCACTTTGACCCAAGTGTTTTTTTCGATGCGCATTTTCAGCTGCGCTGACATTTTTTCTGCATCACCCAAAGGGATATGTTCTGGTGGTTTGTTTCCTGCTAAAGCATTAGAAAGCGTAGGTTTTGCATAATTAGTCGCATCATCAGCACAAATCATGACAAGTTCATGGTCTGGGTTGAGTTTGCGAAACTCACGAGCAACAGCATAACCCGCCATGCCCGAACCAATGATGACGATAGGATGCATACGATTCTCCATGCTTTTTTAAATTAGTTTTTTTTAGGTATAAAGGACATAAAAAAGACCATTCAATATGGTCTTTAAAAGAACATGATTAGATTTCAATCATTTCAAAATCGACTTTAGAAACACCACAATCTGGACAAGTCCAGTCATCAGGAATATCTTCCCATTTGGTTCCAGGAACGATTCCGTCCTGAGGCCAACCTTCTGCCTCGTCATAAATCCATCCACAAACGATGCATTGATATTTTTTCATATAACTCTCCAAAACTGACCAACTGTAGCTGTCAGCTTAAAATCCACAAATGGCAAGACCCTAAAGAATATGACTTTTAATAGTAAACATATTTGGCTAAATTTTTACGCAGTTCTATTCATAAAGTAAAGCGAATAAAAGTTTAATCAGTGAAATTAACAGCAGAAAGGTCAGTCCCTAGGTATTTCATTACTAGAAATATATTTAAGGTTAGGCAAAGAGTTGTATTTTTAGTTTTATAAAACACGCTTCTGGCTTAGATTTTAAGTTGTAGACCAAAGTCGGGCAGAAAATATGATTAAAATCAGATAACTTAGACTTAGCAAAGTCTTTATTAAATATTTTTTAAAATAAATTTATAAATTTAAATCAATAACTTATTATTATTTTGTGCTTTAATATTGCACAATCGTTGTTGTTACACATTGTTAATTTAGTTTAAAATTCACCTATTCCTTTCCTTGTTTAAAGATCTCCCATGAGCAATTTGTCTACTACTCTGTGGTCTCACATTCGTACTGTCCAGAATTTTCCAAAACCAGGCATTTGTTTCTTCGATTTGACTCCATTATTCATGAATAATCTGGGGCCATTAACTGATGCTTTGATTGCCAGCATTCCTGAAGAAAAGCTAGCTGAAGTAGACAGCTTTGTGGCAGTGGAAGCACGTGGTTTTGTGCTGGCAAGCCTGTTGGCGCAGCTTACGGGCAAAGGCTTATTGCTGGTTCGTAAAGCAGGTAAATTGCCGCCTCCAGTGGTAGGTGTAGGTTATAGCCTTGAATATGGTCTGGACCGTCTGGAAATGTCTGCAGAAGTTCAGGGACAAAAAGTGATTATTGTGGATGATGTTCTGGCAACTGGAGGTACATTGAAAGCAGTACATGAGTTGGCTGAAAAATGTCAGCATCAGGTTCTAGGTGCGAGCATCTTCCTTGATCTGCCAGATTTACACGGTGAATTAGGCCTGGACATCTGGTCAGTACTTGACGATAAATCTCAGCCTGACGCTGCAGTTGCTTAAGTCTAGATGATCAAAAAAAGCCCCAACTATTGGGGCTTTTTTATTGCCGGATAAAATGATATTCAATTTCCTGAATCAGGTCGTTAATCTGTTCGGGATATTCCAGACGATGATGACCACCTTCAATGGCATGAATTTGCATATAGTCTTCAAGCTGTGCCTGTGTTGCATGCATATCCAGAATTTCATCACCTAATTCCAGATAGGCCATTTGCGGAATATCATGCTGCAAATCACTGTCACAAATCGCAGGATAATCATCGCGGAAATTCGGTAGCAAGCTAGGATTCGCGATCACACAAGGGATCTGATGAGCTTGTGACATTTTTAGCGCCCAATAACCGCCCAGACTGTGTCCGACCAGAATATCCGGTTTAATGGTTTCAACCATTTCGTGGTAGAAATCGGCTACCGACTGGTAGCTCAGATTGCGATAATCCACATCTATACAATATTTATGCATTGAATCAATTGCATGAAATTTCGTGGACTGTTTTGACGAATCCAAGCCATGAAAAAACAATATTTTAGACATATTTTTACTCATTTTTATCGGACATGGCAAAGTCGTGGTCAGGGTGTTAAAACACCACCTTCTAATATGGTCATTATTGTAAAACGTCTATTTTGAGGAAGCAGTTAGCTATTGGTCTAAGCTGATACTGGATATAAAGGCATAATTTGTGCAGAAGGTTGGGATCTTGGACTTTCATCTAATAAAAGTTTGGCAATATTTTTAAAAAACCAATCATAAAATTCGAAACTGAAAATAATGCAAATCATTTGCCTTTAAGAATTTCATATATCCAGAAATTTTTCTCAAGAAAAGCCGCGTGTGGGAAGTCTTTACGCTACGATTTGATGCAGATTTCTGCTATTCTATGCAACTTCTATTTTTTAACTAATCTTATCCGAGGCAGAGATGACGCAAAATAACGCTCAATCGACTTCTGAACAAATCATTTCCGAAAACGATTTAATTGCACAGCGTCATGCCAAGTTAAAGCAGATTCAAGACCACGCAAAAGAAACTGGTGTTAGCCCATGGCCAAACACATTTAAACGTGAACATTATGCGCAAGACTTACAAGACCAGTTTGCTGATAAATCTAAAGAAGAAATTGAAGCTGGCGAACACGTTCATGTAAAAGTAGCAGGTCGTGTGATGTTGAACCGCGGTTCATTCATCGTGATTCAGGATATGACCGGTCGTATTCAGCTTTATGTTCCACGCAAAGAGCTTGAGCCAGAAGTACTTGCAACGATCAAAGGCCTGGATCTTGGCGATATCATTGCAGTTGAAGGTTATATCGGTCGTTCTGGTAAAGGTGACCTGTATGTTCATATCGAACATTTTGAATTACTGACAAAATCATTACGTCCACTTCCAGACAAGTTCCACGGTTTGACTGATACTGAAGTGAAGTATCGTAAACGTTATCTTGATCTGATCGTGAATGAAGAAACCCGTAAAACTTTTGAAGTTCGTGCCAAAGTTGTTGCCGGTATTCGTAGTTTTCTGAATGACAAACGTTTTATGGAAGTTGAAACCCCGATGATGCACGTGATTCCAGGTGGAGCATCTGCGCGTCCATTTGAAACGCATCATAATGCGCTGGATATGCCATTGTTCCTGCGTATTGCACCTGAGCTTTATTTGAAACGTCTGGTTGTGGGTGGTTTCGAGCGCGTATTCGAAATTAACCGTAACTTCCGTAACGAAGGTGTTTCTACTCGTCATAACCCTGAATTCACTATGATTGAATTCTATCAGGCTTATGCAGATTACAAAGACCTGATGGAATTGACTGAACAAATGCTGGAAAAACTGGCAATTGATATTCTAGGTACCACTGATGTGCCTTATGGTGATGAAGTCTTTAGCTTCAAAGGGCCATTCAAGAAAATTTCAATGTTTGATGCCATTCTTGAGCACAATCCACAGTTCACTCCAGAAAATGTCAATGACCGTGAGTTTCTGGCAAAATTTATTCAGGACGAACTGAAAGAACAGGTAAAACCAGGTTTTGGTCTGGGTAAACTGCAAACAACCGTATTTGAAGAAACGGTAGAAACTCAACTACGTCAGCCTACATTCGTGACTGAATATCCAGCAGAAACTTCACCATTAGCACGCCGTAATGATCAAAACCCGCATATTACCGATCGTTTTGAATTCTTTATCGGTGGTCGTGAACTGGCAAATGGTTTCTCGGAATTAAATGACCCAATTGATCAGGCTGAACGCTTCCAGGCGCAGGTCGCTGAGAAAGATGCGGGTGATGATGAAGCAATGCACTATGATGCTGACTTCATTGAAGCCTTGGAATATGGTCTGCCTCCTACAGCAGGTGAAGGAATCGGTATTGACCGTCTGGTGATGATCTTTGCGAATGCTCCAAGTATCCGTGATGTAATCTTATTCCCGCATATGCGTCATAAACACTAATGACTTCTTCGAAAAAAGGCAGTTTTTAGAACTGCCTTTTTTTATGTGTTCAGTATTTATTTTAAATAAAATTATAACCCAGCATTATTTCATTCTATTTTTTACATTTGTGATTTCATTTTTGTATTTTTATCTCATTTCTTGAAGCGATTTATTATTTTAAAAGTTAATTAAATCTAGGGTTTCATATTATACTGATACAGTTTCGCCATTGAATACTGTTTTTGAAATATCTATGGTTAGGCAAAAATAAACTTGAGAATATTGATCCCATGTTTCTAAAAAAACCATTATTAAGTGCACTTCTTACGACACTTTCGCTTCCTGTTTTTGCTCAAGGGTTGGTTCTGAATGATGCAAATCTTCGTACTGACTTGAACTGGTTAAACCAGCAAGGGGTGATCCAGATCAGTACCTCGACCTGGCCGCTCAGTGGTGATGAAATTCAACGTGCTCTATCCAATGCACAAGTGAGTAACAAAGTACAACAACGTGTTATTGATTCAGTTCTGGCAAAATTAACAGCAGACAATCAGCAGCTCAAAGTAGGCTTATTTGCAGAAAGTGATCCAAAAGATATTCCTCAAGCCTTTGGCGATCAGCAAAAGGCACAATTTCAGGCAGCTTTAGAGTTTAATGCAGGTGGCGAAAACTGGGATGCCAAGCTCCGAGTTAATGCCGAAAAAGATCGACAAATTGAGAATGATCAGGATGTGAATCTGGAAGGATCTTATCTTGCAGGGAAACTCTGGAATCAATGGCTGATTGCTGGCCAAATTCCGACCTATTGGGGTCCGGGACATGATGGCAGCTTGATTCGTGGCGATGCTAGCCGCCCAGTATATGGATTTATGGCACAACGTGCAGAACAAACCGCTTTTGAAACTAAATGGCTGTCCTGGATTGGGCCGTGGCAATATCAGGCTTTTGCGGGCCAATTGGATGATTATACTGCTGTTCCAGATGCCAAACTTATTGGGCTTCGTGTAACTGCCCAACCTTTATCTTACTTGGAGCTAGGTGCTTCTCGTGCGATTCAGTGGGGTGGGGAAGGACGTCCTGAAAGCTTAAGTTCATTATGGGATGCTTTTGTCGGGAATAAAGATAATGGTGGTACGGATGAACCTGACCCATCGAACCAGATCGCTGGTTTTGATGCACGTCTGAATCTGTTTCCTTTGACACAGGTGCCTATGGGCTTCTATGGGCAATATGTTGGTGAAGATGAAGCAGGTGGTCTCCCTGCGAAGAAAATGTATCTGGCTGGGATAGACTATTCTGCAACTGTAAGAAATATGCCATATCAACTTTATACAGAATGGGCAGATACACGGACTAACGGCAAGGTGCGCGGTATTTCTTATAACCATACCAATTATACTGATGGCTTTTATCAGCATGGTTATCCGCTGGCACATGCTTTAGGTGGTGATGCGCAGATGGTTTCAGTAGGTGGTGATATCCGTGTTGATCCGATGAACCGCTTATCAGGCCGGGTATTGTTTGCTGAAGTCAATCAGTCTGACCGTAGACCTGAAAATAATGCTGCTTTTGCTTTTGATGATGAAATTAAAGCATTAGATGTCACCTGGTCGCATTATATTCGTCCAGAAATGCCACTTAAAATTAATGCCTGGATAAGTGACTCAGATGTAAATGGTCAAGATGGCGGTGCTTCTATTGGAATTGAAATTCCATTAGAAAAAGGCTTGTTCAAATATTAATATTCAAGAGCCAACAACAAAATCCTGCTCATCTGGCAGGATTTTTTTATATTTTCAAAAATTACAGACAAAAAAAACGCAATGATTGGGGTTGTCATTGCGTAGAAAAAGGAAGTTTCTTTCAAAACTAAATCAAGATTAACTGTGGAGAGAGTTAAATTTGATTGCTTACTGTATGTAAGTATATTAGGACTCATTCTCATGTGACTCATCAGTATTCATGTTAATAGATGTTAAGTAAGGTTAAAACTATGAAGAATCTGTGTGGAAACTTGCCTTATTTTTGCGCATTTTGGACTTAAATAAAAAAAGCCCTTCATATGAAGGGCTTTTTTTTAAATATTGTCTATTTTAGAAATGGAAAACACCTAAGCCTGTTTTTACTTCATCTAAAGTGGTCTGTGTAATATCACGGCATTTATCTGTGCCCGTTTTCAAAATATCCATGATGTAATCCGGGTCTTTAGCCAGTTCCATACGACGTTCACGAATCGGACCGATCAGCTCTTTTAGAATACCTTCCAGACGTTTTTTTACTGTACCATCACCTAAACCACCACGGCGATAATGTGCTTTCAATTCTTCCAGTTCTTCTTTATTGGTGTCGAAAGCATCCAGGTAAGTAAATACCACATTGCCTTCAACCTGGCCTGGATCTTCAATACGCAGGTGATTCGGATCGGTATACATCGCATTGACAGCTTTTTTGATATCTTTATCAGAAGCATCTAGAACAATGGTATTACCTAATGATTTAGACATTTTCGCTTTGCCGTCAAAACCTGGTAAGCGTCCCACATTAGAAAGCAGCGCCTTACATTCAGGCAGTAATTCACGGCCAATCTGACGGTTAAGGCGACGTACAATCTCATTGGTCTGTTCGATCATTGGAATCTGGTCTTCGCCCACCGGAACTACAGTGGCTTTAAAGGCTGTGATATCTGCTGCTTGAGCCACTGGATAGCATAAGAAACCTGCCGGAATATCACGCTCGAAACCACGCATCTGAATTTCAGATTTAATGGTCGGGTTGCGCTCTAGACGTGAAACTGTCACAAAGTTCAGATAGAGCATAGTCAATTCGTTTAAGGCTGGCAGGCAAGACTGAACACAGATTGTAGTTTTGGTTGGATCAATGCCGACAGCCAGATAATCTGTCGCCACTTCAATAATATTGCGACGTACTTTTTCAAAGTTATCTGCATTATCTGTCAGGGCTTGAGCATCAGCGAGTAACAAATGTTGATGGTGAGAATCTTGTAAACCTACGCGAGAGCGTAATGAACCGACAAAATGGCCAAGGTGAAGCTGTCCGGTAGGACGGTCGCCAGTCAAAATTACTGGACGATTATCTTGATTACTCATTATCTATTCCAAAAGTAGTCTGTACTACATCTATATTTTAACGAATGGCCACATTGTACGGCATTCTGTTTTTGAATGTCAGCCAGAAAAAAAGTCGTAGTAAAAAAATCTTATTAATTAAACAAGTGAATACAATATTTTTTAAATATTTTCATTAAAATATGTCTAAAGATGATAAGGATAACAAGAATGGCGAGCAGCTTATTAATATTATTGGATGATATTGCGACTGTTTTAGACGATGTTGCAGTGATGAGCAAGATGGCTGCAAAAAAGACAGCAGGTGTCTTAGGAGATGACTTGGCATTAAATGCCCAGCAAGTCAGTGGTGTACGGGCAGAACGTGAACTTCCTGTAGTGTGGGGAGTAGCGAAAGGTTCTTTTATTAATAAACTGATTCTTGTTCCTTTGGCTTTACTTATTAGTGTGGTTGCGCCCTGGTTAATTAATCCTTTACTGATGATTGGCGGTTTGTTTCTCTGTTATGAAGGCGTAGAAAAAGTTCTGCATAGCTTAAAGCATAAAAAAGCCAAGACTGAAGAAGATGCTGAGGCTGAATTCACTACGATCGAAACCGATTTGGCCACACTTGAAAAAGAGAAAATTAAGGGTGCGATCCGAACTGACTTTATTTTGTCTGCGGAAATTGTAGTGATTTCTTTGGGCACCGTGGCAGCCGCAGCTTTTACCACCAAGGTCATCGTACTGGCAGGGATCGCCATATTAATGACAGTCGGGGTGTACGGCTTCGTTGCCATGATTGTTAAAATTGATGATTTAGGTTTGTACCTGACTAAACAAGTATCTAGCTTCAAGCAAAGTATAGGCCGTGGATTACTGGCTTTTGCCCCTAAATTGATGAAAACCCTGACGATTGTAGGTACGATTGCGATGTTCTTGGTCGGTGGCGGGATTATTGCACATACCATTCCATGGTTTCATCATTTCACTGAAGACTCAGTTGAGTATGTAGAGCATATTCCTAGCCTAGGAAGTATCGTAGGGGCTGTTACGCCTACATTAATTAATTTGGTGATTGGTTTTGTGGCAGGGTTAATCGTATTTATCTTGATTGGCTTTATTCAAAAAATCAGATCGAAACCAAAGCAGGTATAAATTAGGCCCGTTAAAATAAGCTGACTTTAAACTATAAGGAATCTCACTATGCGCTGGAAAGGACGTCGTGTTAGTAGCAATGTAGAAGACCGTCGTGGCGGTGGTGCCAAAGCCGGTGGAATCAGTATTTTCGGGTTGATTATTGCTTTCGTGGCCTGGAAGTTTTTTGGCGTTGATCCACAGCAAGCCTATCAAACCACCAAGCAGGTCACGCAAGGTGTTTCTAGTGCAGAAACACGGGGTCTGGAAAATCCAACGCCAGAGCAGCAAGAAGCGATCGATTTTGTAGGAACTGTGCTTGCCGATACAGAAGATACCTGGTCTCAAATATTTCAGCAGCAGCTGAACCAGCAATATACTGCACCCAAACTGGTTTTATTTAGTGGTGTGGTAAATTCTGGTTGTGGTACAGCGCAATCGGCCATGGGACCTTTCTATTGTCCGGCAGACCAGAAAGTTTATATTGATACAGCATTCTTTAAAGATATGCGTACTCAAATGGGAATCAGCGGGGAACAGAACTCAACCGAGTTATCTCGCAATGATCAGGCAGGTGATTTTGCTCAAGCCTATGTGGTAGCGCATGAGGTAGGTCATCATATCCAGACCATTTTAGGTATTTCTTCACAGGTACAGCAGGCACGTCAACAAGCTACTCAAGCACAGGGCAATCAGCTTTCTGTACGACAAGAACTACAGGCCGATTGTCTGGCTGGGGTATGGGCTTATCATAACCATGAGCGTACGCAGTTCCTGGAGCAGGGTGATGTGCAGGAAGCAATGGATGCGGCACACAAGATCGGTGATGACTATCTGCAGAAAAAGGCACAAGGCCATGTCGTACCGGACAGCTTTACGCATGGTACCAGTGCACAGCGGGTAAAATGGTTTAATACCGGCCTGAAATCAGGTCAGATGTCTGCTTGCGATACTTTTAATCAAAATATCTAAAATTAAAGATCAAAAAAGGGGAGCAAATGCTCCCCTAATGATTGAATAGTTATTTTTCCAGAAAACGACGGAAGTTTTTCAAAATCTTGATACTGACAAATAAGGCAGCCAAGGCAAATAGCGAAATCGCAAAGAGAATATATTTTAAATTGCTGATGTCATTATTATAAAATTGCTTCAATTCATTTTTGGAATAGCTAAGTTTAGTGATCTGACCAGTTCGACTATCTTGGAACTGAATATTTTCAATATAAAAATAATTTCTCACTTTTACTAAATTAATATTCTGAATCTGCCGGGTATGTGACTGGTTATAGTCATCAGTACATAGGGCTGCATAATGCTCACAGCTGATTTTTGCTACATAACCATTTCCCGCAATCAGGATAAACATCGCATTGTCTGGACGTTGTTTATTAGACACCAGTACATATTGCGCTTTGGTATTGCTTTTTAAAGGAATGCTCACAGCTTGCTGATAATATTGATCTGCTTTCAGGATTTCCTGAACTTTGGCAACACAGGTGAACATCAAGGAAAGTGTGACCAGAAAAATGACAGCAGCGAGACATAGACGGAATATGGTTTTGACAGTTTGATGCATAGGAGAAAATTTCTAAATAGAAAGAAGAGAGATGAGAGATGAGCAATAAAGTACTTTAAGACTGTATGTTAAATCATCAGTTGTGAATATTGAAAAGAAACTTAACTTAATTCGAAAAAAAATGGGACTAAACTTGATCCGCTAAAATATACTGTTTTTTTAAACTTATATTTCAAGTAAATCTTTCAGCTCACGGCTGCAAATTGCCAAATCTTAGGAAACCTAATGGGAAGTTTCTTTTTTTTACAACTGTTGACGGTGGTCTTTGCTCTGTCAATTGCCACTACCATGTTCAACAAACGTGTTCTAAGTTTTCCTCAAGCGATTGGTGTGCCGATTGTTTCCGCTATTTTTGTATTTATCCTGCAATGGTGTGCCAGCCTGTTACAGGGTAATCCATTTTTTAGCATCAATATTGATAATATTGAGAAAGCAGTTCGCCATGTCGATTTTTATGACTTCCTGATTAATGGTGTGATTTGTTTTATTCTGACTTCATCCGCATTGAAGTTTAAGGTTTCAGATTTACGCAATCACTGGCGGCCGATTGGTATTCTGGCCAGTCTGGCATTGGTTTTCTGTGCAGTTTTCTTTGGTATTGCGCTGTACGGTTATCAGTTTCTGATTGGTAACCATGTCGATATATTGGTTCTACTATTGCTAGGTGCTGCGCTCGGAGCAACGGATCCAATTGGGATTAAAGGTGTCCTCAGTTCGGTACGCGCACCCCATCATTTGATCGTGAAGCTGGAAGGTGAGTCGCTGTTTAATGATGCCATGTGTATTGCATTATTTATGACCTTATTAAATGTACTGCAAGGTGAAAACTTTACCTTACTCGCCGTCCTGCAAACATTGCTTTATGAAATTGTCGTGGCAGTCTTGATCGGAATTGGGTTTGGTTTGGCGATTTTACGTATTCTGCGCGGTAAGCATGAAATGGAATCACTGATATTAACTACTGCACTGTTGGCTTGTGGTTCATATCTGGTTGCTTTACTGGCGCATGCTTCTGCACCAATTGCCTGTGTAATAGGCGGCTTGATTGTCGGTAATAAATGGAAAGAAATTCTGGCTGATGCAGATATCGGTGATGTAAACCATTTCTGGCATACGGTAGAGGGGATTATCAATTCCTTCCTGTTCACCTTGATCGGCCTGGAATTGTTCATTATTGATCTAAGCACCAGTCTGGTTCTAGGCGGAATTGTTGCTTTCATAATTCTGCATTTGGCGCGATTCCTGGCCAACCATCTGTCTTTTGCATTATTCCCTAGAATGAGCAAGAAGAGTTATAACGGCAGTTTAACCATTCTGTCTTGGGGCGGTGTACGTGGCGGGATTTCCTTAGCCCTGATTCTGGCAGTGGCCAATATTCCACAACTGGAAGCATATAGCAGTATTCTGATTGGATATACCTTTATTGTGGTGCTTCTTTCAGGGGTGGTTTGTGGCCTAGGTTTGCCAGCCGTAATGAATGCCTTTTATTACAACCCGAATGAAGAAACCCAAGGTTTTAAAGGCTGGTATCAGCGGATGTGCCACAAAATGAACCGTCGCGGTTTTCAGTATATTGTAGGGGAGGATGCAAATGGAAATGAAACCATCACCATCTTCCAGCCAGAAATGCTGATTGATAAGAAAGATGCAGATGGAGTAGCAACAGTGCATCATCCTGACAAAGTACAGGAAGTGAAGCGTTTAGAGAATCCGGAGAATTTCTAATTATTAGAATTTTCTATCAAGATTGAAAGCCTATGACATCAAGTGCAAGCCAGGAAATGGCACAAATGATTCTGAGTGTGGTTAGCCAAATTCCTTATGCGAAAGTAGCGACTTATGGGCAGATCGCTAAGCTGGCTGGCTTGCCTAAACATGCACGTCTGGTAGGTAGGGTTTTAAGTCAGCTTGATACAGAAACCGATTTGCCTTGGCATCGTGTCCTGAATGCTCAAGGTAAGATCAGTCTCAATAAACTGGATGAATATGGACATAATATTCAACAGCAAAAATTAGGCGCAGAAGGGATTTTATGTGCTGGAAATTGGGGCAGCTTAAAGCAGTTTCAATGGGATGGATTTGTTTGAAAGAGAAATCCCCACTTGATTGAAGTGGGGATTTTTTATTACTTACGGATGACCATTACAGGAACATTGGCCTGTCCCAAGATGCTTTGCGCAACACTTCCCAGGAACAGTTTCTTAAATCCAGTACGGCCATGTGAACCAATTACAATCAGATCAGTATTCAAGGATTCAGCTGCCTTGACAATTTCGCTATAAATCACCTGACCTTCAAGTAACTGAGTCTCTGCCTCAATACCTGCCGCAGCAAATTTTGCTTTTGCTTCGTCAAGTGTTTTTAAAATCGCGGTACGGGCACGTTCAACCAGATCATTGGTTTGAGCTGCTGTAATGTATTCAGCAGCGATATAGGGATCAAGTGCCAGCACCTGAACCACTGTCACTTTACTATTAAATGCTTTGGCAATTTCGACGGCTTTATCGACTGCAGCGTAGGAAGTTTCTGAACCGTCAACGGGTACTAAAATATGTTCAAATGACATTAGAATTCTCCTTATCGGAAATAAGTTTTATAAAAATATGACGCGTTAAAATCGTGTACGAATTGTTGTTTATACTTTGATCATAGCGCGTATTTTATAAAAATAAAACCAAGTAAATACCTCAGTATTATGTTTAACAAAGCAATAATTTTTAATGGTTGGTATATTTTATAAGTTTTTGATTTATAATTATATTTTAAGATTAAAATAATATGATTTTAGAATATTAATGAACTAGGTTAAGAAAGCCATCTAATTTTAATAATGTATTATTACCTGTAATTTTAGATTCAAAAAATCCCTGTTATATAAAACTGTAGGGACAGGTTTAAAATTGAGATTTTAATAATAAAAAATCTATCAAACTGCATAAAGATAGCCTGCTATTTCTAATAGTAAGCTTCTATCAGCATAATTTTAGTGTTCTAAAATTTCCCTTTCCGAGGGTGGGGTAATACCGTTATTTTCTTGTTTAGATTGATCATGATCTGAAATGGATTTCTCACATTCATTATAGTGATCAATTGCAAAATTTTTAATTAAGGTTGAGCGTTCAAACTGATCTTATAGTATTTCATATTTAAACGCTTTTTCAGTAAGTTTTATACCAATCAGAGCATGGAGATCATTCTCTGTACCGTAGTGCTGCTTTATTTGCTGAATCATCCATTTCTGAGGTGCACCTTTGAGTCTAAAGAGCATGACTTCTTGAGCCAGATCCTTTACATCTTCACATCCTAAAAATCTGCTGCTTGGATAAATAACAGTTGCAGTGGCTAAACTTGTAAAACTCAATAGGAGCAGGCTTAGGTATATTTTGAATTTCGTCATCTTCAGTTTTGCTTTAATCCAGAGATACTATTGGCCATATTTGGAAAAGCATTATAGCGATAGGAAAAGGTAGTAGATTCACTTTTTATTTTGTTTCTTCAGCAAGTTATTCTTAAAATTAAATATTATTTGATACGACTTCGATTCAGATTTGGCTTTAAAAAAAGATACTAATTTTCATAGTATTTGCTAATAGGTTTCGAATTAAAGCATGATTTGTACAAAGTTTAAGGGTTTATGATTAATTTGCATAAAGACTGAACATTTGTGGTTTAAAATGCTTGACGATACAACCTGAAATTACGATAATGCGCACACAGTTTACGGCTATGTAGCTCAGTTGGTTAGAGCACCGCACTCATAATGCGGGGGTCACAGGTTCAAGTCCCGTCATAGCCACCATTTTTAAAGACCAAGCTCTCAGCTTGGTCTCTTTTTTTGTACCATAAAAATATTAATAAAAAATTAAGAGAAAGTTCTTCTAAATTTCTTTCTGTTTAAATTTTTGAATCTTCTTTTAATTTCTTAACCCTATTTATTGCTTAAAGATAAAAAAATGCCCAAGCATTTACTTGGGCATTATGGCTAATCTAGTTTTGTTAAAACTTAGATACCTGCTTTCCAACCATTAACGACTGGATAGCGACGTTCACGACCATAAGACCGCGAGCTGATACGTGGACCAATTGCCCCTTGACGACGTTTGTATTCGTTAATATCAACTAGACGAATCACTTTTTTCACGACTTCAGCTTCAAAGCCTTTGGCAATGATGTCATCTTGGCTCAGATCTTCTTCAATATAAGCATAAAGAATCGCATCAAGCACTTCATAAGCCGGTAATGAATCCTGGTCGACCTGATCTGGACGAAGTTCTGCTGATGGTGGACGAGTAATGACACGCTCAGGAATTACTGGAGTTTCTGCGATGCTGTTACGGTATTTTGCCAGTTCAAACACAATGGTTTTATAAACATCTTTTAATACCGCGAAGCCGCCGACCATATCGCCATATAGTGTGCAGTAACCAACGGCAAGTTCGGATTTATTACCGGTTGCCAGAACCAGATTGCCGAACTTGTTAGAAAGCGCCATTAATAAAGTACCGCGTGCGCGCGCTTGCAGGTTTTCCTCAGTAGCATCTACAGGGGCATTGCCAAAGAATGGATACAGGGTTTGCAAGAAGCCACTTACAATCGGGTTAATCTCAGCAATACCGAAAGTTACACCCATCGTTTTCGCCTGTTCAGTGGCATCTTCTACACTGATCTGAGCAGTATAGGTATAAGGCATCATCACTGCTTGGACTTTGTCAGGGCCAATCGCATCTGCTGCGATGGCAAGAGTCAGGGCAGAGTCAATACCACCAGACAGACCCAGAATCACGCCTGGGAAACCTGAACGCTGTACATAGTCACGAGTTGCCGTCACCAGACTTTGATAAATCTCAGCCATGGTTTCTAGGGCTGGAGTAATCGTGCCTTTGCTGAACTCTAATTTTTCTGCATCATATTCAGCGATATACAAGCCTTTTTCAAAGCTAGGCGCTTGTAGAGCCACTTCGCCTGATTTATTAAGTACAAAGCTGGTGCCGTCAAAAATGAGGTCATCTTGGCCACCTACCTGGTTACAGTACACCAAATTGATATTCAACTGTTTGACCAGTGCAGCCATGGTATCGATACGGTGTTGCGGTTTGCCTACTTCGTATGGAGAAGCATTTAGAACCAGCGCAGTATCAATATTTAATTGAGCCAGCTGTTGAACGGTAGATAATGACCAGACATCTTCACAGATCAGAACACCAAACTTGTGTCCCAGATATTCGAAGACCAGATGCTGATGTCCTTCACCAAAATAGCGTTTCTCATCAAATACACCATAGTTTGGCAGAGTTTGCTTATTATAAACCCCTAAAACTTCACCATCTTTCATGACGGCTGCTGAGTTATAGCGTTCACCATCTTCAGCCTGATTGACAAACCCGAAGACCATGACGATATCTTTTACTTCAGTCAGTTTCTCAAACGCCAGTTTTGTACGTTTAGCCAGACTTGGACGAATTAATAAATCTTCAGCCGGATAACCTAAAGTTGAAAGTTCAGGGAAAATAATAAGATCAGCATTATCTTTTTTGGCCTGATTTGCCAAATCTATCATTGTCTGCGTATTTGCATCTAAATTGCCCACATGTGGAGAGAATTGAGCAATCGCAATTTTAAAACTTTTCATTCCAATTAAGTCCTATTCCTATAGGTGAATACACTAAATCACTGATTTTTAAAATTCTAATTATCCAGCTGAGTGCAGTTTGATACGAACAAAATGCCAAATGGCCAAAATTAAAAAAGTCATGACCGCATGATCATTAAATCTTGATTTGCGAGCTACAAATATCATACTTGGCTTATTTTATCGAAATTTGAGGCAGATGCTAGAGCTGTTTCAGGAGAATTGAAACAGATATACAAAGTTATGATCAGAAATGATTTATTATGGTGCTTTTTTATTCTGGTAAATGCAAAAAAATACTCAATTGGATTTAAATGAGTTTATTTTCCAAAAATAGAAATCAACAGAATACTTGAGTGAAAAATATTCAATATCATCTGCTTAACTGATTTTTTAAAATAATATTAGGGATTTTTTTTAGAAAAATATCGCGTGCAATATCTCCCTGTTGTTCAATGTTATAGTCTAAAAAGGATTTGTTGGGATTAAATTGATATTTGTAAGGATTATATTTTCCCATACTTAAAAAATAAGCGGCTTGCAAAAAAGCACCCTTAAACAACACATTAATATTCTGCTGATATTGATAAATATGCGCCATTTCATGAATGAAAAGCGCCTGATAAGAACGGCTTTCTTTAGAATAATCGTCCCGATAATTCAGGTTACGCACATGAATATAACCACTTGGTGCCATAATCACATGCTTGGATTGCCAAGGCAGGAAAGGGTGATTCATGACACGGACTGCTGAATAGTCAATCAGGTCAGCAAAGACTTGCTGGCAAAGCTTGATTTCTCCTGAAGTCAGACTCCGGCTTTTAAACTGATCAAAACGAATCATTCTCAGGATGAAGGGAAGCAGGTAAAACAGCATTAAAACTCAATCCTTAACGATATAAGAGTAATTTCTAGAAATTTGCAGAAATTGAAAATTCTTCAGGTTTACTATTTTAAGTTTTTCACATCTTGGTTGTGTTGGTTTTTGTCAGTCATAAAAAAACCACCCAGAAGGGTGGTTTCTTACGTCTTTCAACGCTAACCGAATTAACGGTTGATGTCGCGTTGAACTTCGCCAGTGTAAAGCTGACGAGGACGACCGATCTTGTAAGGACCGCTGTGCATTTCTAACCAGTGGCTGATCCAACCAACTGTACGAGCAAGCGCGAAGATCACAGTAAACATTTCTGTTGGGATACCAATCGCTTTAAGGATGATACCTGAGTAGAAGTCTACGTTAGGGTAAAGGTTACGTTTGATGAAGTATTCGTCAGAAAGTGCGATGCGTTCAAGTTCCATAGCAAGAGCAAGCTGTGGATCGTTGATGCCAAGAGCACCAAGAACTTCGTCACAAGTTTCTTTCATTACTTTCGCACGTGGATCGAAGTTTTTGTACACACGGTGACCGAAGCCCATGAGTTTAACTTCTTTAGTTTTCACTTTTTCCATGAAGCCAGCAACGTTTTCTACAGTGCCGATTTCATCAAGCATCTTAAGAACAGCTTCGTTCGCACCACCGTGAGCAGGACCCCAAAGTGCAGAGATACCAGCAGCGATACATGCATATGGGTTAGCGCCAGTAGAACCAGCTAAACGTACTGTAGACGTAGAAGCATTTTGTTCGTGGTCAGCGTGAAGTGTGAAGATACGGTCCATTGCTTTCGCAAGAATTGGATCTACTTTGTAGTCACGGTCTGCTGGAGTAGCAAACATCATGTACAGGAAGTTTTCAGCGTAAGTCAAATCGTTACGTGGGTAAACGAATGGTTGACCAACAGTATATTTGTAGCTCCAAGCCGCCAAAGTAGGAATCTTAGCGATTAAACGAATCGCAGTGATTTCACGATGGTTAACATCTTCGATGTCCAGATTGTTATGATAGAACGCAGACAACGCACCAACAACACCAACCATGATTGCCATAGGGTGAGCATCACGGCGGAAACCGTTATAGAAGCGGCTTACTTGATCGTGAACCATAGTGTGGTTACGAACTTTAGCGTCGAATTCTTCTTTTTGCTCAGCTGTTGGAAGCTCGCCATTAAGAAGTAAGTAGCAAGTTTCTAGGTAATCAGCTTTAGTTGCTAACTGGTCAATTGGGTAGCCACGGTGTAAAAGAACACCTTTATTACCATCGATGAAAGTGATTTTAGACTCGCATGCAGCTGTTGCCATAAAACCAGGATCAAAAGTAAAGTGACCTGCAGCCAACACATCCTTAACGTCGATTACATCTGGGCCCAATGTGCCGCTGTAAATTGGTAATTCAATTTCTTTGCCATCAAGCTGTAAAACGGCTTTCTTGCCAGTTGCTTCAGACATTCAATAGATCTCCTGTCCTGGTGAATGTATATCCGAGTTGCCTATCAATCTTTTAATGCACAAAACGGACGGATCAAAAATTTGCTATAAGATTAGTGGCTACTGAAATTTTGTCAATTATACTTATGGATGAAAAATGACATTCTCACAGTGGTTTAGTCATTTATCTTGGTATAAAAAGTTTAATAAAATCACAGTACCAAACCTCTATAATAAGTCAAATTGAACAGAAGGTGCAGAAAAAAATATAGTCTCTGCCGTATTTGTAAGCGTTTTTTCCTAGCAAAAAATAAAGCAGAAATTGAGAAAATATTTTAAGGCTGCAACTTAAAATTATATAAATCTCGTAACTTACATCGATTTCCTTAAGTTTTTACTTCAAACTTGAATTATAAATAAAAGCAATAAATTTTCTTTTTAGCTGTCTTTAGTCGGCTAAAAAATAGCTCGCAAATTTGCTTCACTTTGTTTAATGCAACTTAAACAAAAATAAATAAGTGTTTTTTTGAATCCAAAATGTCTAAAAACATCAAAAAAACTATGATCTACAAAGAGATAAGTAGGTTTTGGTACAAAAATTCCAAATTGAGATACCTCTATATAAATAGTCATTATTTATTTGTGAAATATATCCTTATGATTTTACTTGGGATTAAAGGACTTAGGGGCAGAATTACATTTTTACCGTTCATCTTTAGTCTAAATCTACTTAGTCGAAGCTTGGCTACATAACAGGCTAAATTAATCAGGTTAATTATTAAAAAACAAATATCTAGAATGAAAATATGAAGATAAAGCAAGTAGGGGAGAACTTAAAGTTGTTGTTAATGATTCTTATTTAAAGGTTTTTTATTTAAAAAGCCAAATACAGTTGTTTGTATTTTAATAGTTCACGTTTTATAATTCAGTGTCGTTTTATGTTTAGGCATGTATTTGCCTGATAATGCCAGCTTTCCTTCGAATTAATTCCAACAAACTCCGGATGGAGTTTTTAACTACAGGATGCCCGCTGTGAAAAGCAACAGACCTGTCAATTTGTCCATGGGTCAAGTTTTAGAAGTAAACTTAAAATCACCCGTGGCTATTGCATCAATTCTACACCGTCTTTCAGGTGTCATCGTATTTTTACTCGTACCGGTCCTTTTGTGGCTGTTGGATAAATCATTGTCTTCAGCAGAAGGTTTTGCTGAAGTGCAGGAAATCTTTAACGGTTTCTTTGTTCGCTTTATCGTATGGGTATTTGTAGCCGGCTTAATTTATCATTTGTTCACTGGTATTAAGCACTTACTTGCAGATATCGGCGTTGCAGAAGAACTGCAAAGCGGTCGTACTGCAGCTACTATTTCATTAATCTTGTCTGCAATCGGTATTGTTGCAGCATTTGTATGGATCGTACTCTAATGAAAAGTGCTACTGGTTTAACAGGTTCAGGTTCTCGTGATTGGTTTGTCCAACGCATTAGTGCTGTAGTTCTAGCTGTTTATACCGTTGTGGTGTTTGGTTGGATCCTACTGAATGGTGGCTTCAACTACGAGCAATGGTACGGCTTTATGATGACAGTTCCAATGAAGATTATGTCTTTGTTGGCAGTCTTATCTCTTGTTGCGCATGCATGGATCGGTATGTGGCAGGTATTCACTGACTATGTGACTACTCGTCAAATGGGTCCATCAGCATCAGGTTTACGCCTTGTACTGACTTCAGCAGTGATTATTGCTGTATTTGCATATGCGATCTGGGCAATCCAGATTTTTTGGGCGAATTGATAGGAAACAATCATGGGCGCTATAACCCCTAAAGAAGATTACACAAATATTCCACACGAAACTTTCGATGCAGTTATCGTTGGTGGTGGTGGTTCTGGTATGCGCGCTTCTTACCAACTTGCTCAAGCAGGTTTGAAAGTTGCGGTACTGACTAAAGTATTCCCAACACGTTCTCACACTGTAGCAGCGCAGGGTGGTATCGGTGCATCTCTTGGTAACATGCAAGAAGATAACTGGCATTACCACTTCTACGACACAGTTAAAGGTTCTGACTGGTTAGGTGACCAGGACGCGATCGAGTTCATGACTCGCGAAGCACCGCAAGTGGTATACGAATTAGAACATTTAGGTATGCCATTTGACCGTAACGCAGACGGTACGATTTACCAACGTCCGTTTGGTGGTCACTCTGCAAACTACGGTGAAAAAGCAGTTCCACGTGCATGTGCTGCAGCCGACCGTACAGGTCACGCGCTTCTTCATACGCTTTATCAAAGCAATGTTAAAATGGGTACTCAGTTCTTCGTTGAATGGATCGCGCTTGACCTGATCCGTAACGAAGCAGGTGATGTACTAGGTGTAACAGCAATTGACCAGGAAACTGGTAAAATTGCCGTATTCCAGGCGAAAGCTACATTGTTCGCTACAGGTGGTGCTGGTCGTGTTTACCGTGCATCTACTAATGCTTATATCAACACTGGTGACGGTCTTGGTATGGCAGCTCGTGCAGGCATTCCATTACAAGATATGGAATTCTGGCAATTCCACCCTACAGGTGTTGCGGGCGCAGGCGTACTGTTGACTGAAGGTTGTCGTGGTGAAGGTGCAATCCTTCGTAACAAAGACGGCGAACCGTTCATGGAACGTTATGCACCGACTCTGAAAGACTTGGCTCCTCGTGACTTCGTATCACGTTCTATGGACCAGGAAATCAAAGAAGGTCGTGGTTGTGGTCCTAAAGGCGATTATATCCTTCTTGATATGACTCATTTGGGTGCTGACACCATCATGAAACGTCTGCCATCTGTATTCGAGATTGGCAAGAAATTCGCGAACGTCGACATTACTAAAGAGCCAATTCCTGTAGTACCAACAATCCATTACCAAATGGGTGGTATTCCTACGAATATTCATGGTCAGGTAGTTGTTCCTGAGTCTCCAGAATCTGAACCTCTAGTAACGAACTACGACAAGAATACTGATACCTATTCTACTAACCAAGAAGGTCGCAACTTCACGAAACCAGTGAAAGGCTTCTATGCGATCGGTGAATGTTCATGTGTATCTGTACACGGTGCAAACCGTCTAGGTACAAACTCACTGCTTGACTTGGTTGTATTTGGTAAGGCTGCCGGTCAGCACATCATCGATTATGTGACTAAACACCACGGTGATGAATATGAACCGCTTCCTACAACTGTACTTGAGCAAACTGTTTCACGTATTCGTAAACTTGACGAATCAACTACAGGTGAAAATGCTCAAGAAGTTGCTGATGCGATTCGTGATATCGTTCAAGACCACGCTGGTGTATTCCGTACATCTGCACTTCTTGAAGAAGGTGTGAAACAGATTCTTGCAATTGAACCGCGCGTGCGCAACATTCACTTGAAAGACAAATCTAAAGTATTTAACACAGCACGTATTGAAGCACTTGAAGTTGAAAACTTGTATGAAGTTGCTAAAGCGACTCTAATTTCAGCTGCAGCGCGTAAAGAATGCCGTGGTGCGCATACGGTAGTAGACTTTGAAGAGTCTCCTGACCATCCTGCATACCCATACGGTCGTCGTGATGATGAGTGGATGAAGCACACATTATGGTTCTCTGCGGACAACCGTCTTGAGTATAAGCCAGTGCGTTACCGTCCATTGTCGGTTGATGCGATTCCACCTAAACCACGTACATTCTAATTCGGAGAAGTAAGATGAGTAGAGGTACTCGTACATTTAATATCTACCGCTACGATCCTGATAAGGATGCAGCACCGTACATGCAAACTTTTAAACTGGAATTGACTGACAAGCACCGTATGTTGCTTGATGCACTTCTGGCCTTAAAAGTACAAGACGAATCTTTAACGTTCCGTCGCTCATGTCGTGAAGGTATTTGTGGTTCTGATGGTGTAAACATCAATGGTAAAAACGGTCTTGCATGTCTGTGGAACCTGAATGATTTACCAGAAACAATCACAATCCGTCCACTACCAGGTCTTCCAGTAGTTAAAGACCTTGTAGTTGACATGAACCAGTTCTACGATCAGTACAACAAGATTCATCCGTTCTTGATCAACAACCAGCCTGCACCTCCTAAAGAGCGTCTGCAGTCTCCTGAAGAACGTGAACATCTTGATGGTCTGTATGAATGTATTCTTTGTGCATGTTGTTCAACTTCATGTCCATCATTCTGGTGGAACCCAGACAAGTTCTTGGGTCCTTCAGCATTGTTGAATGCATACCGCTTCATCATTGATTCGCGTGATACAGGTACTCAAGAGCGTCTGGCTCGTCTTGACGATCCGTTCTCTCTGTTCCGTTGTAAAGGTATCATGAACTGTGTATCTGTATGTCCTAAAGGCTTGAACCCTACTAAAGCAATCGGTCACATCCGTAACATGCTTCTAGATATGGCTGGCTAATTTAGACTGCAATCAACAGTTTTTCAAAAAGCACACCACTTGGTGTGCTTTTTGCTTTATAGAGCTCCATAAATGAACAGTGGTAGTGAAAACTGCTGTTATTGGTGCTGTATCTTATATGATCAAATCGGGTGATGAATCATTGCAGAACATTTTGGTCGGATTTATGCACTATTATGATGTTGTTTAAGGTATTTATGATTTTTAGATGTAATTCTGGACTGAAAAAGGTTTTCAATAATGTTATTATATAACGCAAAGTTGTAAAGGGAGTGGATTGGAAGATTTACTCTCTTTTTGTTTATCAAAAAGATGTAGGACTTTAGTCTACGCTGAATGTGTTTTTCATTTAAAGCTCCCTATGTTAGAGTAATTTCTGACGGAAGTATTTGACTAAAAAACATGCGTTTCTCGTCAAAAAAATCAATTGATTAGTCGAGATCGTGATAGCATTTAGCACAAGACTATATTTAAAAAATGTGTGGGCCGGTGTACATTTTTTAAACACGGAAAAAGTAGAGACTGGTATATAAATGTAAGTCAAAGTCGCTTTAGAAAAAATATAGTTTAAATCTTTGTTTTTTCTAAGTCGATTTGCAAAAAATTGCTCGGTCACGATCGGGTATTTAATGAGTGATGATGCCGCTGAGGGGCGTTATTGTTCATTAAACATATCAAGAATTTTCTTGGTGTGGTGATAACGCCTCATGGCTTATGCCTTATGGGGGACTAATGTTGAATTATCAATTTGACATTACTAATCCTGGGTTTTGCTTAAAAAGCATCCTGAAAATGTTTTTGCAATAGGAAATGGGTCCACAAATGCAAGAAGTTGCTGACGCTCTGCGTCTTGACACTGAACTTTCCGCTGATAGTGCAGCGTATATTGAAGAACTTTATGAGCAGTACCTCACTGCTCCAGACTCAGTGGGTGCTGACTGGAGAGCGTACTTCGATAAATTCCCAAAAGGTGATCAACCACACAGCAATGTACGTGAGCAATTCCTACTTTTAGGTCGCAATTCAAGCCGTATTCAGCCTGTTATCCAATCGACAGTAAGTTCAGAGCATGAACGTCGTCAAATTGGCGTTTTACAGCTGATTGCTGCGTACCGTAACCGTGGCCACCAAAAAGCAAAACTGGATCCATTAGGTCTGGCTAAACGCGAAGTTGTGCCAGATCTTGATCTTTCTGCGCACGGTTTAACTCAGTCTGATCTGGACACTATATTCAATACCGGTAACCTTGCGATTGGTAAGGAAGCAGCGACTTTGGGCGAAATGGTTCAAGCGATGGAAGCGACTTACTGTAGCTCTATCGGTGCTGAATACATGCATATCGTGGATACCAAAGAAAAACGCTGGATCCAGCAACGTCTTGAAAGCGCACGTGGTCAATATGGCCTGAGTGCTGATCAGAAAAAACATGTTCTTGAACGTTTAACTGCGGCTGAAGGTCTGGAAAAATACCTCGGTAATAAATTCGTGGGTGCAAAACGTTTTGGTGTTGAAGGTGGTGAGTCTTTCATTCCTATGGTGAATGAATTGATCCAGCGTGCCGGTTCTGTAGGCTGTAAAGAAGTCGTAATCGGTATGCCACATCGTGGTCGTCTGAACCTTTTGGTTAACATCATGGGTAAAAACCCGGCTGACCTGTTCGGTGAGTTCGAAGGCAAATCACTACACAAGAAAGGTTCTGGTGACGTTAAGTATCACCAAGGTTTCTCTTCTAACGTGATGACTCCAGGTGGTGAAGTTCACTTGGCATTGGCGTTTAACCCATCTCACCTTGAAATCGTTGGACCTGTAGTTGAAGGTTCTGTACGTGCACGTCAAGTCCGTCGTAAAGACATTGGCGGCGATGACGTGTTACCAGTGATTGTTCACGGTGATGCTGCATTTGCAGGTCAGGGCGTAAACCAAGAAACCTTCCAAATGTCACAGACTCGTGGTTACACAGTAGGTGGTACAGTTCATATCGTAGTGAACAACCAAGTTGGTTTTACCACATCTGATCCACGTGATGCACGTTCTACAGAATATTGTACTGACATCGCGAAAATGATCCAGGCACCGATCTTCCATGTGAATGGTGATGATCCGGAAGCTGTATTATTTGTAGCTCAGCTTGCACATGACTTCCGTCATACTTTCCGTAAAGACGTCGTGATCGATATGTTCTGTTACCGTCGTCGTGGTCATAACGAAGCGGACGAACCAGCTGCAACTCAGCCAATGATGTACCAAGTGATCAACAAAAAAGCGACCACTCGTACGCTTTATGCCGACAAACTGGTTCAAGAAGGTGTACTTGATCGCGCAACTGCAGATCAAATGGTTGAACAATACCGTTCTGATCTTGAAGCCGGTAAACATGTAGCCAATGCACTGGTTCTAGAGCCGAACAAGAAAATGTTCGTAGACTGGACACCGTACCTGGGCCATGAATACACAGACGAGTGGGATACTACATGTGATCTAGAACGTCTTAAAGAGCTTGGTCGCAAAATGCGTGAGCTTCCAGAAGGCTTCGTGATGCAGCGTCAGGTATCTAAAGTGATTGACGACCGTCTGAAAATGCAAACTGGTGAAATGCCGCTGAACTGGGGTGCTGCTGAAACTCTAGCCTATGCATCACTGCTAGATGATGGTTATCTGGTTCGTTTAACTGGTGAAGACGTGGGTCGTGGTACATTCTCACACCGTCATGCAAAACTGCATAACCAGGTAGATGGCTCAACTTATATTCCACTTTGCCACATCAAAGAGAACCAACCGCGCGTTGCGATCTATGACTCTTTATTGTCTGAAATGGCAGTACTGGCATTTGAATATGGTTATGCGACGACTCTTCCTAAGAGCCTGATCATCTGGGAAGCTCAGTTCGGTGACTTTGCAAACTGTGCGCAGGTGGTGATTGACCAGTTCATCTCATCTGGTGAAACCAAATGGGAACGTGTATGTGGTCTGACTATGCTTCTGCCACACGGTTTCGAAGGCCAAGGCCCTGAGCACTCATCTGCACGTCTGGAACGTTTCTTGCAACTATGTGCTGAAGATAACATGCAAGTGATGACTCCAACTACACCTGCACAGATCTTCCACGCGTTACGTCGTCAGGCAATCCGCCCGATCCGTAAGCCAATGATCATCATGTCACCTAAATCATTGCTTCGTCATAAATTAGCGGTGTCTAATCTGGAAGAACTGGCTAACGGTACATTCCAGACTGTGATCGACGAAGTAGATAACATCAACAAAGCAGACGTAACCCGTCTGGTATTGTGTGGTGGTAAGGTTTACTACGATCTGGTTGAAAAACGTCGTGAAAAAGAATTGAACAACACTGCAATTGTACGTATTGAACAATTGTATCCGTACCCAGAAGCACGTCTTGCAGAAGTTCTTGCTCAGTATCCAAACGTTAAAGAACTGGTTTGGGCACAAGAAGAACCGAAAAACCAAGGTGCTTGGTTGTTCATCGCGCCTCGTTTATATGACGATGTGATGAAAGCGGGCAAACAAATCCGTATTAGTTACGCAGGCCGTGAAGCTTCAGCTGCACCGGCGTGTGGTTCACCATACTTGCATGCAAAACAACAAGCTCAGCTCGTTAACGACGCTCTAGCGATCGATGCTGAATAATCCAGGAGATTCTAAATAATGGCAACCGAAATTAAAGCACCGGTATTTCCAGAGTCAGTTGCGGATGGTACGATCGCAACTTGGCACAAACAACCAGGTGAAGCAGTATCACGTGATGAAGTGATCTGTGATATTGAAACTGATAAAGTTGTTTTAGAAGTTGTTGCTCCTGCAGACGGTACAATTGCATCAATCGTTAAAAATGAAGGCGATACAGTGCTTTCTGCTGAAGTGATTGCACAGTTTGAAGAAGGTGCTGTATCTGGCGCAACTCAAACTCAAGCAGTTCAATCTGAAACTGAAGCATCAGTAGAGCAAGCTGCTGCAAAAACTGAAGCGGGTAATGCACCGATCGTTGAGCGTCAACAGGTTCAAGACCAGGCTCCAGCAGTACGTAAAGCATTGACTGAATCTGGTATCAATGCTGCTGACGTATCTGGTACAGGTCGTGGCGGTCGCATCACTAAAGAAGATGTTGCGAACCATCAGTCTAAACCTGCAGTGCCTGCTGCTGCACCGTTAAGCGTTGCGGTTGGTGAACGTATTGAAAAACGCGTTCCAATGACTCGTCTGCGTAAACGTGTTGCTGAACGTCTGCTTGCTGCAACTCAAGAAACAGCAATGTTGACTACGTTCAACGAAGTTAACATGAAACCAATCATGGAAATGCGTAACCAGTACAAAGAAGCGTTTGAAAAACGTCATGGTGCGCGTCTAGGCTTCATGTCATTCTTCGTTAAAGCTGCGACTGAAGCACTGAAACGCTATCCAGCAGTGAATGCATCGATCGATGGCGACGACATTGTTTACCATGGTTACTATGACATTGGTGTAGCGGTTTCTTCTGACCGTGGTCTAGTGGTTCCTGTTCTTCGTGATACAGACCGCATGAACTATGCTGAAGTTGAAAACGGCATCCGTGCATACGCTGGGAAAGCGCGTGAAGGTAAACTTGCGATTGAAGACATGACTGGTGGTACTTTCACAATTACCAACGGTGGTACTTTCGGTTCATTACTTTCAACTCCAATCTTGAACACTCCACAAACTGCGATCTTGGGTATGCATAAAATCCAGGAACGTCCTATGGCAGTGAATGGTCAGGTTGAAATCTTGCCAATGATGTACCTAGCGCTTTCTTATGACCACCGTCTCATTGATGGTAAAGAAGCTGTAGGTTTCCTTGTAACAATCAAAGAATTGTTAGAAGAACCAGCTCGTCTGATCCTTGATCTTTAATTTTAAAGAATAAATCCATGGGCTTAGGGTGATCCTCTAGGCCCATTTTTGGAGAGAATAATGTCTCAACAATTCGATTTAGTTGTAATTGGTGGTGGCCCAGGTGGCTACGAAGCTGCAATTCGTGCTGCACAGCTTGGTTTTAAAGTTGCATGTATCGAAAAACGTATTCATAAAGGTAAACCTTCTTTAGGCGGTACTTGCTTAAACGTCGGTTGTATTCCTTCTAAAGCACTTCTAGATTCTTCTCACCGTTATGAAGATACTGTTAAGCATTTAGATGACCACGGTATTACAACGGGTGAAGTTGCTTTCGATTTGTCTAAAATGCTAGCGCGTAAAGACAAAGTCGTTGAGCAATTGACTGGTGGCGTTGCACAGTTACTTAAAGGTAATGGCATCGAATGGTTACAGGGTACTGGTAAATTACTTGCTGGTAAAAAAGTTGAGTTCGTACCGCATGAAGGCGAAACTCAGGTTTTAGAGCCTAAATATGTCATTCTTGCATCTGGTTCTGTACCAGTAAATATTCCTGTTGCTCCTGTAGATCAAGACCTGATCGTGGACTCAACTGGTGCGCTTGAATTCCCAGAAGTGCCTAAACGTCTTGGTGTGATCGGTGCTGGTGTAATCGGTCTTGAACTTGGTTCAGTATGGCGTCGTCTCGGTGCGGAAGTTGTTGTATTTGAAGCAATGGACGCATTCTTGCCAATGGCTGACAAAGCATTAGCAAAAGACTACCAAAAATTACTGACCAAACAAGGTCTTGATATCCGTATCGGTGCGAAAGTTTCTGGTACTGAAGTTAATGGTCGTGAAGTGACTGTTAAATACAGCCAAGGCGGCGAAGACAAAGAACAGACTTTCGATAAGCTGATCGTTTGTGTGGGTCGTCGTGCTTATGCTGAAGGCCTATTGGCTGAAGATTCAGGTATCAAACTGACTGAGCGTGGTCTGGTTGAAGTAAACGACTGGTGTGCAACTTCTGTTGAAGGCGTATACGCAATCGGTGACTTAGTACGTGGTCCAATGCTTGCACATAAAGCAATGGAAGAAGGCGTAATGGCTGTTGAACGTATCCACGGTCATGCTGCTCAAGTGAACTATGACACTATCATTTCTGTCATCTACACTCATCCGGAAGCGGCTTGGGTAGGTTTAACAGAAGAGCAAGCCAAAGAAAAAGGTCATGAAGTGAAAACTGGTCAATTCGGTTTTGCTGTAAATGGTCGTGCTTTGGCGGCTGGTGAAGGTGCAGGTTTCGTGAAGTTTGTTGCTGATGCAAAAACTGACCGTCTACTAGGTATGCACGTGATTGGACCTGCTGCGTCTGATATCGTTCACCAAGGTATGATTGCACTTGAGTTTGTATCTTCAGTTGAAGATCTACAGTTGATGACGTTTGGTCACCCAACATTCTCTGAAGTCGTACATGAAGCTGCTCTTGCAGTCGATGGTCGTGCGATTCACGCGATCCAACGTAAGCGTAAGTAATTCTTCAAAGAGCGGCTCCGGCTGCTCTTTTTACATTTGATGGTTGTTTTTGAATGAATAATCATCTAAAAATAAAGATAAGTAAAATTTAAGATCCAAAAATACCAATATTGATTGATGTGAACCAAGAAATATTGGGAATACGTGTAATAACAAAGTCAAATAAGTAGTAAAAGGTTAATCAATGAATTTACATGAGTATCAAGCAAAAGCGTTATTAAAAAAATATGGGATGCCTGTACAAGAAGGTATTCTTGCTACCAATGCTGAAGAAACAGTACATGCTTTTGAGCAGCTTGGTGGGAAGTTTGCAGTATTAAAAGCGCAGGTTCACGCAGGTGGTCGTGGCAAAGCGGGTGGGGTAAAAGTGGTAAAGTCGGCTGAAGAAGCAGCTGAATATGCCAATCAGATTATTGGTTCACGTTTAGTGACCTATCAAACCGATGCAAATGGTCAGCCAGTCAATAGTATTTTGGTGTCTGAAGATGTTTATCCGGTTGAACGTGAACTTTATTTAGGTGCGGTGGTTGACCGTTCTAGCCGTCGTATTACTTTTATGGCATCTACTGAAGGTGGTGTCGAAATTGAAAAAGTTGCAGAAGAAAATCCTGAAAAAATCATTAAAGTGGAAGTTGATCCTTTAGTAGGGTTATTGCCATTTCAGGCGCGTGAAGTGGCGTTTGCACTTAAGTTAAAAGATAACCAGATCAACCAATTTGTCAAAGTCATGACAGCTGCTTACCAAGCTTTTGTCGAAAATGATTTTGCTTTATTTGAAATTAACCCGCTCTCTGTACGTGAAAATGGTGATATTCTTTGTGTCGATGCCAAAGTCGGCATTGATTCGAATGCACTGTATCGCCTGCCTGAAGTCGCAGTTTTACGTGATAAATCACAAGAAAATGAGCGTGAGCTGAAAGCGTCTGAATTTGATTTGAACTATGTAGCGTTAGAAGGCAATATCGGTTGTATGGTCAATGGTGCCGGTCTTGCGATGGCAACCATGGACATTATCAAGCTTTATGGTGGTCAGCCAGCTAACTTCCTGGATGTGGGTGGTGGTGCAACCAAAGAGCGTGTAATTGAAGCATTTAAAATTATCTTGGCAGATTCTTCTGTACAAGGTGTCTTGATTAATATTTTTGGTGGAATTGTACGTTGTGACATGATTGCTGAAGCAATTATTGCAGCGGTTCAGGAGGTAAATGTCACTGTGCCTGTCGTTGTTCGTCTTGAAGGGAACAATGCAGAGCTTGGTGCCAAGTTACTGGATGAATCTGGTTTGAAATTGATTTCTGCAAATGGCCTGGCCGATGCTGCAGAAAAAATTGTTGCTGCAGTAAAAGCTTAAGGAGTATCACAATGAGCGTATTAATTAATAAAGACACCAAAGTTTTAGTCCAAGGCTTTACAGGCAAGAACGGTACATTCCACTCTGAACAGGCTATTGCCTACGGCACTAAAGTTGTTGGTGGAGTAACACCGGGTAAAGGTGGTCAATCACATCTGGATCTGCCAGTATTTAATACTATGCGTGAAGCGGTGCAAGAAACTCAAGCTGATGCTTCTGTAATTTATGTGCCTGCACCTTTTGTACTTGATTCTATTGTAGAAGCTGTTGACTCAGGTATTGAGCTGATCGTTGTGATTACTGAAGGTGTACCAACACTGGATATGCTGAAAGCCAAACGTTATTTGGAAACCAATGGTAATGGCACGCGTCTGATTGGTCCAAACTGTCCGGGTATCATTACGCCAGGCGAGTGTAAGATCGGGATTATGCCGGGTCATATTCACCAGCCAGGTAAGATCGGCATTATCTCACGTTCAGGTACTTTAACTTATGAAGCGGTTGCACAAACCACTAAATTAGGTCTTGGACAGTCTACATGTATCGGGATCGGTGGTGATCCGATTCCAGGCATGAACCAGATTGATTGCTTGAAACTGTTCCAGGAAGATCCACAAACTGAAGCCATTATCATGATTGGTGAAATTGGCGGTACTGCTGAGGAAGAAGCAGCTGAGTATATTCAGTCACATGTGACCAAGCCAGTGGTAGGTTATATCGCCGGTGTCACAGCGCCGAAAGGTAAGCGTATGGGTCACGCAGGTGCCATCATTTCCGGCGGTAAAGGAACTGCTGAAGAGAAGTTTGCAGCCTTTGAACGCGCGGGAATGGCGTATACACGTAGTCCTGCTGAGCTGGGTTCAACCATGCTTCAGGTCTTGAAAGAAAAAGGTTTAGCTTAATTTATTAAGCTGATAAAAAGCCCTCACTCTTGAGGGCTTTTTTATAATTGCTGTAAAAGAAAATTAAAGTCTAACTAAATGATAATTCGAAAATTGAGTATTTAGCTATCTACACCAGCTTTAGCTTTCAGGCTTTGGGTCAGCCCATTGATGTCACCGCCCTGAATGCCTAATTCATTCATCAGACTATCAATCAAAGGTGCCTGGCTACGATAACGCAAAGCACTATTCACCACCTGATCGGAGAGGGCAACATTGCTGCCTTCATGATGGGCATCTGCCTGACAAGAACCCGCATGTGTGCCATGTAAACCATTGACTTGCAAAATCTTGATGTCATCAATGTTTTCCATAGGCTTAACACTTTCACGAATGATTTCAGGCAGGTATTTCAGCATGGCTAGGCGGATTTGCATTTCCACCTGTTCAGATGACAGTACATTATTTGCTTCATTCACTGCACGGGTACCTTCAGCATCGACCTGATACTGTTTCTCCATCGCTTGAGCAAGTAAGACTTTGGCATCCGCTTCACCTTTGGCTTTCAGGCGAACTTTTTCAGCTTCGGCTTCAGCGGCTATACGAACCGCTTCTGCATCATCAGCTGCTGCCTGCTTGCCAGCTTCAGCTGCAACGGTAATGGCAATCGCATCTTTCTCAGCCTGTTCTTTGGCTGCCACCAGTTCAACCGCTTTTTGACGTTCTGCTTGCTGGATCTGACGGACAGTGACGACTTCTTCTTCCGCTTTAACCGCTTGAGCACGTGCCTGATCAGCTAAAGCTTTGGCTTCAGATTCAGCACGAGATTTTTCTGCAATCGCAATCGCACGATCCTGTTCAGCCAGTTCAATCGTTTTCTTCTGTTCAACTTGGGCTTTTTGAATGAGCTGTGCTTTCTGAATGTTTTCATTTTCAACATCACGAGCTGCCAGAATGCGTTTCAGTTCTACTTCACGTTCAGCAGCAATACGAGCTTCTTCCGCTTCACGTTTTTTTGCAGCTTCCTGAGCTGCAATTTCAGCTAACTGTTCAGCGCGGCGAATCGAAATTTCACGTTCCTGTTGCAGTTTGGCATATTCTTCTTCACGGATAATTTGTAGACGTGCTTGCTCGGCTTCCAGATTTTTGGCTTTAATGGCCAGATCTGTATCCTGTTCAATATGATTACGCTTACGGCGACGATCTTCAATCGTTTCAGTGAGTTTGGTCAAACCTTCAGCATCGAAAGCATTTTGCGGATTAAAGTATTTAAAGCCAGTTTGATCTAAGCCAGTTAAAGAAACAGTTTCAAGCTCCAGACCATTTTTGTGCAGATCTTCAGATACCACTTGCTGTACTTTTTGTACGAAGTCGACCCGTTTTTCATGTAGTTCTTCCATGGCCATTTCAGCAGCTACCGCACGTAAAGAGTCGACAAATTTGCCTTCCACAAGATTTTTCAATTCATTTGGCGACATGGTTTTTTGACCAAGAGTTTGTGCTGCAGTTGCAATCGAATCGGCAGTTGGCTTAACGCGTACGTAAAATTCAGCCATTACATCGACACGCATGCGATCACGGGTAATCAGCGCCTGATCATCGGCACGGCGGACTTCCAGACGTAGGGTATTCATATTCACTGGAATGATTTCATGTAGCACCGGAAGTACCAAAGCTCCACCGCCTAAAATCACTTTTTCACCACCCCAACCGGTACGTACAAAGGAAATCTCTTTACTGGAACGACGGTATAAACGTGCAATGATTAATCCGAAGGTGACTAGGCCAACGAATATAATCCCCGCAATAATCAAAACATTATATAAATCAAAATTTAGCATTGTTCTAAAGTCTCTTTGGGCAAGCTTGATTTTTATAGGAAATTGGTTTAATTAAAGTTCAATAGCCTGAAAGCCATTTTTAGTTTTTTGAGTCAGAACAACTGTCTGACCTTGATTAAATATTTCATTGAGTTCAGGTTCGACCAGCACATAATGGGTCTTACCATGCTGATCCTGAACTTTGGCCTGCGCAGGGGAGTTAGCTTTGGCATCTCCCAGAATAATGGTAGCGGTTCGTCCGATCAGTTCATCGCTATAGATCGCGATGGTTTCATCCTGAGGCAGAATTTTGGCAGCAAGCACGGACAGCCCACGTACAATCGGCATGCATAAAAATAAACAGGCAGGGGAAATAATCCATGCATTTAAAAGCTGGCTGGTAAATCGTTCGAACAGGCCTTGGATTAATAATCCGCTCAGACCATAACTGGTCAGGAAAATAATGAGCCAGATAAAGAGAGGCAGGCGACCCAGATAAAGCCAGTCGAATACTTTATTGAGCAGGCCAGCATGCTGATCAACACCTACTTCCGAGTGAAGCGGTTCTTCAGGCAGGAATTGTTCGAACATATTTTGGGAGCCGCCTCCCAGCATCAGCAAGACACATTCCAAGGCAGCAAACATCAGCATCAGACTTAAACTAATACTAAATACAATGTTGGAAGGATGAGTGAACAGTTCCCACATGAGTTTCTGTCTCTAATTATGGTTTTATAAAAATTTTATGACCCTGTTAAAGATAACAGTTATTAATAAAATTGTAAGCAAAAAAACAACAAAATTCCCTATTGCGATAGCTTGATAAAATCTAAAAATTAAAAATATGTGATGGGCTTTTCTTTGATGCTAACAAATGTCGACTATTTTATAGGTAGGCGAATCTGAGGTTTTATCTAAAGAGTAGAAAAGCAATTGATGTACGCCTGCTTTTCTATCCCTATATAGATGTATAAAAAAACTAAAGGATGGCGGTCTGGATACGAACTTTCATTTCTAGGGCTTGTTGCAGGATATAGCTCTTCATCCATTGCACCTGTTCGCCCATTGGATTGGTTTTTACTGCAGTCTCCAGAAATTTAAGTTCAGGCTGATTAAATAGTTGTTCGTCGAGAGCCTGTTCCAATACCTGAGTATTTGCAGACAAAGGTAAGGTCACCAAGAAGAATGCTTTAGGATAGTTATAGAAAGCATAAAGCAGGTTAAAAGCCTTTTGATCGCCTCTCAGATTGCCGGCACCTATTTCGTAACCTGCCTGCTGGTTGCTATAAGTTATACCGAGCAGGTATTCCCATTGACCATTCAGCTTACGCAGGCCAAACTGCACGCCAATCTGATCCGTTGTCAGTTCATGCTGGATATAAATATTTAATGGACTGCCATCTTCAGTATAGGGTTCCTGAAGAACCAAAATATGTTGCTGGTGCTTGTAAATAAAACCGGCAAGTTTTGCCTGTTCCAGACGGGATTTTAAAGTATCTAAATCAAATTCGTTATAAGGCATACATAGTTTATAAATTGGAAGAACTAATCCTACTCTAATTTTTTTTCACCACGATGTGAACTGTCCGTTTAGATGATTAATATATCATTTCATTACTAAAAGTAATCTTCCAGAGTGCTTTGACTAAACAATCAATTGTCTTTATTTAGCTAAGCTATCAGATTCATAAAAACTGATAGTTGATATTAGTGAATTTTTATATGACGTTTTAATATATGAATATCATAAAACAAGCAATCGTTATGAGAAGTTAATCACTATAATGAATATAAATTTTATAAAGTGTAATAAGTACACGTGTAATACGCAGGTTGTCCATGTCATTAAATGAGGAAAGACTTACTCATCTTAAACAGCTTGAAGCTGAGAGTATTCACATCATTCGCGAAGTTGCTGCCGAGTTTGAAAATCCGGTTATGCTTTATTCAATCGGTAAAGATTCAGCAGTCATGCTGCATTTAGCACTGAAAGCGTTTTATCCTGCAAAACTTCCATTCCCGCTACTTCATGTAGATACCGGCTGGAAATTCAAAGACATGATCAAGTTCCGTGACAACATGGCCAAAGAACATGGCTTTGATCTGATCGTGCATCAGAACAAAGAAGGTCGTGATGCGGGCGTAAACCCATTTGACTATGGTAGCTCTAAATATACTGACATTATGAAAACCCAAGGCTTGAAACAGGCTTTGGATAAATATCAGTTTGATGCTGCTTTCGGTGGTGCACGTCGTGACGAAGAAAAATCACGTGCCAAAGAACGTGTTTATTCATTCCGTGACTCTAAACACCGTTGGGATCCGAAAAACCAGCGCCCAGAACTTTGGAACCTTTACAATGGTAAAGTGAACAAAGGCGAAAGTATTCGCGTATTCCCATTGTCTAACTGGACTGAGCTGGACATCTGGCAATATATCTATCTTGAAAATATCAAACTTGTTCCATTGTACTTAGCTGCTGAACGTCCAGTCGTTGAGCGTAATGGTACGCTGATTATGGTTGATGATGAGCGTATGCGCCTGAATCCAGGCGAAGTGCCACAAATGAAATCGGTTCGTTTCCGTACTTTAGGTTGTTACCCTCTGACTGGTGCAGTTGAATCAACTGCAACAACTTTACCGGAAATTATCCAGGAAATGCTTTTAGCGACCACATCTGAACGTCAAGGCCGTATGATCGACCATGATGAAGCAGGTTCGATGGAAAAGAAAAAGCAGGAAGGTTACTTCTAAGAGAAATCTCCCCCGGCCCCTCTTTTCCAAAGAGGGGAGAAAAAGTCTCCCTTAACAAAGGGAGATTTAGAGGGATTAAAAGAAACCGATTTCAACGTATTTGTGGAGCTATGAGCGATGTCTCACCAATCAGAACTTATTAGCCAAGACATTTTGGCTTATTTGAAACAGCACGAAAATAAAGACTTATTGCGTTTCCTGACCTGCGGTAACGTGGATGATGGTAAATCAACCCTGATCGGTCGTCTGCTTTATGATTCAAAACTGATTTATGAAGATCAGCTGCAAGCGGTTACCCGTGACTCTAAAAAAGTCGGTACGACTGGCGATGCACCTGACCTTGCACTTCTTGTAGATGGTCTGCAAGCTGAACGTGAGCAGGGTATTACAATCGATGTGGCTTACCGTTATTTCTCTACTGAAAAACGTAAGTTCATCATTGCCGACACCCCGGGACACGAGCAATATACCCGTAATATGGCGACAGGTGCGTCGACTGCGGATCTTGCCATCATCCTAATCGATGCGCGTTACGGTGTTCAGACTCAAACACGTCGTCACTCATTCATTGCGAGCCTGTTAGGTATTCGTAATATCGTGGTTGCAGTGAACAAGATGGACCTAGTTGAATTCTCTGAAGCACGCTTCAATGAAATTCAGGCTGAGTACAACAAGTTCGTGGATCAGTTGGGCGATCGTAAACCTGAAAATATTATTTTCACACCGATTTCTGCGTTGAACGGTGATAACGTGGTAAACAAATCACCAAATACGCCGTGGTACCAAGGTCAAACCTTAATGGAGACGTTGGAAACTGTAGAAATTACGCGTAATACCAGCAAAGATGAATTCCGTTTCCCAGTTCAGTATGTAAACCGTCCTAACCTCGACTTCCGTGGTTTCTGCGGTACCATCGCACTGGGTGAAGTGAAAGTTGGTGATGAAATTGTTGCGCTGCCATCTGGCAAGAAATCGACAGTAAAAGAAATCGTCACTTTTGATGGTAATCTGGATCATGCTGTAGCTGGTCAAGCTGTTACTTTAACACTGAACGATGAGATTGATATTTCACGTGGTAACGTGTTGGTAAAAGCGGGTGAACAACCACTGATTTCACGTTCTGCTCGCGCGTCTGTAGTGTGGATGAACGATCAGCCGCTTGTCGTTGGCAAACTTTATAATGTGAAGTTTGGTACTCAAACTATCCCTGCGAAAGTTGCGAAAATTAACTACCGTACCAATGTCAACACATTGGAAAAACTACAAGTAGAGCAGCTTGATCTGAATGCGATTGCTGATGTCACTATCGAATTTGATGCGCCAGTGGTATTTGACCGTTATCAAGACAGCCGTTACACAGGTTCATTCATCTTCATCGACCGTCTAAGCAACGTGACGGTTGGTGCGGGTATGGTTGAAGCTGCAGTGGAATGGACTGCACATAACGAGCCTGTTACTGCTGAAGCACGTGCTGCACGTTTAGGTCAAAAACCTGCTGCAGTCACTGTCACTGCTAAAGCGCTAGAAAATGCTCAAGCACTTGAAAGCCTGTTGATTCAACAAGGTGTGGTTGCAATTGCGAAAGCAGGTCTGACTGCTGAACAGGTTGCGCTTGTTCGTGAAACTGGTGTAGTAGTGATTACTGACCTTACAGAAGGTACAGATGTGACTTACACAGCCGATGCAGTTGAAGAACTGGCTGAGAAAATTGTGGAATTGGTTCGTCTATAAGGCTGGACTGATTTAAGAAAAACCCGCTGTAAGGCGGGTTTTTTATTGTCTGAATTTTGATTGTTTGAAAATCATTCGAATAATAAAAATGTGATCTTTCAATTTATTCGCTGCTTTATACAATGCTCTCAGATGGGGGAATGTATGAAAAAATTATTATTACTAATTGGACTATGTGTAGCTTTTGGAGTAGAAGCCAAGCAGGGCAGCCAAAGTGCGGAAGCAATTAAACAGAAGATTATTAAGGAATCTATTGAGAGCTATCCGGGCAATTGTCCATGTCCTTATAATACTGCACGTAATGGCAGTCGTTGCGGTAAACGGAGTGCTTATAATCGTGCTGGAGGTTATGCGCCACTTTGCTATCCGGAAGATGTTAGTGATCGGATGGTGCGAGAATATAAAAGTTAAAATTTAAGTTGAGGCACTAAGATTATAAATCATCTATTTTTATACATTTAGATAAGACAGTAACTATACAAAAGGTTCCTAGTTAAAGTGTTGTAATCTCAACTGAGAAAATGGCTTTATAAGGAAGGATGTTTTTCACAAGTATTTCGTGCCTACTTTTCTTCTTAAATTTAACTTTTATTGCTTTACTTGAAATAAATTCAATATTATCTATGATAAGATATATCTTAATTAAATTTAAGATATATCTTTGTTATGTCTAAAACACCTCATTTTGTCTTAACAGAAGAACGAGAAAGTCCCGCAAAACCTCGTAAACGCCTCTTTGAAGCAGGTGAAATGAAACTGCTCGTGCTGCATTTTATTGCTCAAGCGCCTAAGTACAGCTATGACATTATCAAAGATGTTGCTGCTTTGGTTGGGGGGGACTATAAACCGAGTACAGGCACGATCTGCCCGACGATTAACTATCTTGAAGAACAGCAATATACCCAAGTAGTTATGAGTGCTGATGAGCGTAAGCAGTATCACATTACAGACAAAGGCCGTGAGCATCTTGAATATAGTCGGGAAACCCTAGAAAAAGTGCTTAGCCGTTTTGAAACCCGTCGCCGTATTCAAGAAGATGAACGCTATATCGATATCCATAATTCAATGGAAAACCTGAAAGCTTCATTACGATTCAAACTGCAAAATGAACTTCGTCCAGAGCAGCTCAGTGATATTGCTGCCCAGATTGAACAGGCTGCAATTAATATCCGTCAACTGTAGGAGCAGGACATGAAACAACATCAATATGAAGTGACTGTTAAACATCTGGCTGATGCTCAAGGTAATCCATCAACCTATACTGAGGAGCTACAGTTTCAGATGGGTAATCACGATGACATCTTTAAAATACTGGAAAAACTTCAAGCCAGTCAGTTGCTCGATTCGGAAAGCACCAAGGCATTTACTGTTGGTTTAAAACTGTTTAGTGAAGTCATGCTGGAAAATAAAGATTTGCCACTCTTCAAGGAATTCATGCCGCAATTTGCCCAGTTTATGAAATCCCTGAAACAGACAGTTAAAGTGCAAAGTGAAGGAAAGTAAGTAAGTATTCTAAAGGTCATTTATGAAAAAAATCTCCCAAAATTTCACCCAAAACATCTGAACTGGTTAATGCCCTTGATTCTTTCCGGCATTATGAGTGGCGCGATTTCCTGTTTTAACATGCTGCTGAATAAAGGCTGGAGCAATGCGTTTATCTCGCTATGGTTACATGCTTGGGGACTGTCATGGCTGGTGGCATTTCCACTGATTCTACTTGTCTTGCCGCTGGTACGTAAATTCCTGATACAGTTTGTGCAGATGCCAGATCAATCTGCTAAATAAAAGATTGAGCCGCTTGAATCAGTCGGAATCGGATGATTCATTTAGAACTTGAAATAAAATAGATTTCATTTCAGTTAGGCTTTTCACACCAGCAATACGGTAAATAATCTGTCCATTTTTAAAGATAAGAGTAGAAGGCAGGCCATAGACGTTATAGCGTAAGGTCAGAATCGGTGATTGATCAACATTGATCTTACCGAACTTAATTTCTGGCTTTTGCCCAGCATAATGCACTGCCAGTTTCTCAAAAACTGGAAAATTCTGTACACAGGGCTTGCACCAGTCAGCATAGAACCGGATCACAGCAAGGCCTTCAAACCATTCGAAGTCACTGTGATTATCTTCATTGTAGGTGATGACTGCTGACATGAATTTGCTCTCATCATTTCAAAATTAAGATTTAAACCAGCTCATAGTGAGTTCAGCCTGACCGGTATTCTCATCGATTCCTTGATTGATCATCTTAAAACCCTGCTTTTGGTAAAAATGAACTGCTGATGTATTTGCAGCATAGACATTTAAATGCAGCTGATTACATTGCTGTTTTAAGAAATTAACTAAACAGCGGCCATAGCCAGCACCTTGTTGCTCTGGATCAATGAAAAGCGCAGCTAAGACATTTTCCGATTTTAATAACGAAACAAAGCCAAGCACCGTATGATTTTCTTTAAGGACATAGTTTTCTGCTAAGGGTTAAATATACATCTCGCATTGGAAGCAGCTGATTTTCCCAATAACTAGTAGGAATAAAATCATGCGCCTTTAAAGAAGCCTGGAACCAGATTTCAAGAATAGCGTCGATATCCTCGGTTTTCGCTTTTGTAATTATTGTCATCAGTGGTCTTATATCAATTTACTAAATAGGCAGCTGATTATACATAAGTCCATGCTGCTTCAATCCATAGCATTTCTATGTTCAAATAAGTTCGAAAAATACGAAACGTAAAGATTAGGGAAAGAATCCATGACGCAACACAGCATGCAACAAGTCATCATTACAGAACCGGGTGATGTAGAGAAACTCGCTTATGAAACCGTTGCCATCCCTGAACCTAAAGCAGACGAAGTGCTAGTCAAGGTACATGCTTTCGGGATTAACCGTCCGGATATCTTGCAGCGTCAGGGCTTGTATCCAATGCCTAAGGGAGTGACTCCGGTACCGGGTCTGGAAGTTGCCGGTGAAGTGGTTGCAGTCGGGAGTAAAGTAAGCCAGTTTAAAGTAGGTGACAAAGTCTGCGGTCTGACCAATGGCGGTGGTTATGCAGAATATAGCGTCGTGCCTGAAAGCCAGACTTTAAACATTCCTGAAGGTGTGAGTTTTGTACAGGCTGCGGCGATTCCGGAAACCTTTTTCACTGTTTGGGCAAATGTGTTCCAGATGGGTAAGGCTAAGGCAGGAGAGACTGTACTGATTCATGGCGGAACTAGCGGAATCGGAACCACGGCCTTAATGCTGTGCAAATCTCTAGGCATCAAAACCTTCGCGACAGCAGGCAGTGATGAAAAAATTCAGGCGATTTCACATCTGACCACAGGAATCAATTACAAGACCCAAGACTTTGAGCAGGTCATCAATGAAGCTACGGATAATGCCGGTGTAGATGTGATTCTGGATATGGTGGGTGCGCCGTACCTAGAGAAAAATCTGAATCTGCTGCGTCGTGATGGTCGTCTGGTGTATATTGCATTCCTGGGCGGCGCTAAAGCTAAGGATGTAAAATTGGGTCAAATCATGATGAAACGTTTGACCATTACTGGTTCTACCATGCGTGCACGCAATACGGCTGAGAAAGCTGAAATTGCCCAAGGCCTGAAAGAGCATGTGACACCACTCTGGGCAAAAGGCGAATGTTTACCGATGATTTATAAAACCTTCAAGTTTGACCAGATTCAGGATGCGCATGCAACGATGGATACGGGTGAACATATTGGTAAGATTGTGGTGGAAATCATCTAATTATTCTTGTGATAGAAATACTAAAAGCCAACTTTTGTTGGCTTTTATTTTGCATAAAAAACGATAACTAATTTAAATTAATTGCTTGAAATAGGGATATAAATTTTAAAAAACGGTAAAAAGTGTCGATTGTTCGACACAACCTGTCAAAACCGAGGAGTAAATTAGCGCTTAAATATAATCTGACTAAATTGTTTGGTATTAGATGAAATGTCACGTATTAAAAGGAAGTATATTATGAAGATAGTGTCGACCCCTTATACGCATGAACATGGCTTTCGTGCATTGAAGCGTTTGCATAAAGCGATTATCCGTAATCAGTTACTTCGTTCCGACTTACACAAGCTGTATCAAGCCATGTTGCATCTGGAACGCTATATGGAACGGCTGAGCCACTCAGCACCGAAACCACACTACAAACGTCGTAAAAAATCTTAAATACCCCTTGCCTATTAGCCTTAAGTTGAAGTGAATAACTCTAATCTCCTTTTTATTTGGCTGTATAATTTTCCCATAATTTAAAAATTCTAAGCAGATGATTCATTGTGCTGCACAAGCGGCATGAAGAGGGTATTTATGAAGGACAATGCGTCAACGCATGAGCGCCTCGCAGACCGTTTGGCAAATATTTTAACCAAACTTAATATAGGGCATCAGTTGAGTGTACAGGAGCTGGCACGAGAATTTCAGGTCAGCACTCGTACCATTGAGCGTGATTTTGTTCGTCTGAATGCGTATTTGCCGCTCATACAGGATGAAAATACGAAACGCTATTATCTTGAGCCTTCATATTTAGGGCGTTTCAAGTTACAGGATATCCAGAATTTTGCACAGTTGTCCGGAATCAGTGAGCTGTATCCGGCACTGGATATGTCTTTTATTCGTGAATTGTTGGATGAGCGGGCAAATCAGGTATTTTCGGCAAAAGGCTATTATTTTGAAGATGCCAAACAGTTTGCCGAGCATTTCAAGTTGCTTGCAGGGGCGATTTATAAACGGCAGCAGATTGAGCTGCAATATTCCGATCAAGCACGAATCATCCAGCCATACCGGTTGATTCATCATCATGGCATCTGGTATCTGGCCGGTGTCACTGAAGCTGAGCTCAAAACCTATCGTTTAAGTCAGTTGCAGGAAGTCAAACTGGTTCTTGAAAATGAAAGCTTTGAGCATGATCCTGAAGTTCTGAAAATGCTGGCAGATGAAGATAGCATCTGGTTTGGCCAGCAGAAACAGCAGGTTTTGATGAAGGTGCAACCTGAAGTCACGGTATTTTTTAAAGAGCGCCGTTTATTTCCGGAACAGCAGATCGAACAGGAATCAGAGTGTGGAGAATTATTGATTAGTTGTCAGATTCGTCATGAAATGCAGTTGCTGCCACTGGTACGTTACTGGCTACCGCATGTAAAGATCATTGAGCCGATTCATTTTCAGGAAAAACTGGAACAGGATCTGGAAGGTTATTTACGCTCTGCTAGATAATATTTTGAAAGTAGAGCAGGTTGGCGAATGCTAATAAAATTCTATTGAGAATTAGATTTAGCAAATTTCAGGCATAAAAAAACCAGCTTTCGCTGGGTTTTTTATTTACACCATCTTCAGTAGTAGAAGAATGGTGCCCGAGGCCAGACTCGAACTGGCACGCTTTGTGGGCGGGGGATTTTAAATCCCCTGTGTCTACCGATTTCACCACTCGGGCTTTAACAAGATTGGAGGCGGAGGTCGGAATCGAACCGGCGTCCACGGAGTTGCAGTCCGCTGCATGACCACTCTGCCACCCCGCCGCGTCTTGTTGATGCGTATATTATCAAGCTCTGAAAAAAAAACAATAGGATATTCATTTGTATGCGCATAAAAACAGCATATGGCGGAAAATATTCAGAATTATCATGTAGAATGTGCAAAATTGATTCATATCAACACTTGGGAGAAGTGCCGTGGCATTAGTTCTAGACGGTCGTGCATTGGCGAAGCAAATTGAAGCTGACTTGTTAACTCGCGTAGAAGCGCTAAAAGCAAAATCAGGTCGTACTCCAATTCTTGCGACTATTTTGGTGGGTGATGATGGCGCATCTGCAACTTATGTGCGTATGAAAGGTAATGCTTGCCGCCGTGTTGGTATGGATTCATTAAAAGTTGAGCTTCCAAAAGAAACAACTACTGAAGAGTTGCTTGCTGAAATTGAAAAATTGAATGCAAATCCGGATGTTCACGGCATTCTTTTACAACATCCAGTACCTGCACAAATTGATGAACGTGCTTGTTTCGATGCAATCGCGCTTGAAAAAGATGTAGATGGTGTGACTTGCCTGGGTTATGGTCGTATGGCGATGGGTGAAGCAGCTTACGGTTCTGCAACGCCTGCAGGTATCATGACCATCCTGAAAGAAAACAATATTGAAATCGCAGGTAAACATGCGGTAGTGGTTGGTCGTTCTGCGATTTTAGGTAAACCGATGGCAGCAATGTTACTTGAAGCGAATGCTACTGTGACCATTTGTCATTCACGTACTCAAAATCTGCCTGAATTTGTAAAACAGGCTGACATCATTGTAGGTGCAGTGGGTAAAGCTGAACTGATCCAGAAAGACTGGATTAAACCGGGTGCCGTTGTTGTTGATGCTGGCTTCCACCCACGTGATGGCGGCGGTGTAGGCGATATTCAATTAGTCGGTATCGAAGAAATCGCTTCTGCTTATACCCCAGTTCCGGGTGGTGTAGGTCCTATGACGATTACAACTTTAATTCGTCAAACTGTAGAAGCTGCTGAGAAGGCTTTGGGTTAATTGAAATTTAATTAGTTACGGCGGAGTCGTATCGTTGTGACTATTAAGATGTAAGAAGTTCATTTGTTACTTTTGTTTCGGCAAAAGTAACCAAAACCATTTGTCATTCGCAGAACTCGTCATATTTCTTTTGCGTGGTTGATGTGTCGCAAAAACAGGACGAATTAGATTTTAGTCTGCCTCGAACAGCTGCGAATGACGTGGTCATGTATCCGATTAATGTATAAATTCCAATAAACATATTTTCGCATCAAGGCTTTCTTCATGAGCTGTACCTTCCAATTTCCTAAAGCCCCTGAGCATTTACTTCAAGCCTTACATCAAGTCATTCCCAATTGTGAACTAACGGCACAACAACTGCCGGAAACACCGATTTCACTCTGGCTGATTCCACCAGTTTTTCCGACAGACAAACTTGACGATGAAGTGATTCGCCGGATCTGGAATGATACGCCATACTGGATCTTCTGCTGGGCATCTGGACTGGCCATGGCACAATGGCTGCTGGCTGAACCGCATCATGTCAAAGACAAGGTAGTGCTGGATTTTGGTGCGGGTTCCGGTGTAGTTGCGATTGCTGCGAAAATGGCAGGAGCCAAGCAGGTGATCTGTTGCGATATCGATCAGGTCAGTCTGAATGCCTGTCGTGCCAATGCTGAGCTAAATGATGTTGAGCTGGAATATCTGGATGATCTCTATAAAACAGAACAGGTGGATATACTGCTAGCGGCTGACGTGCTTTATGATCAGTGTAACCGATTCTTTCTGGATGAATTCCTGAAATTTGCACCCGAGGTCTGGGTTGCAGACAGCCGGGTTAAAAACTTTAATCATCCACAATATCTCAAACTGGATGAACGCAGTGCAACCACCTGGCCAGATTTAGATGAATCACCCGAATTCCGCAATGTTAGCTTCTATCGAACCAAATAAAACACAAGAGTTAAAAAATAAAAAAGGGCATCAAGCCCTTTTTTTATGCTCTGTTTTTATGAGCAGGTATAACGAATCACACGTACAGTGGTAGGGCGGGCATCTAATGCCTCTCGGGCACCTGGATTTTCACTGTTATATAAATCAGGTGTATTACTCAAGCTGATCTGGGTGCGGCTATCCCCAAGTTGACGGCCATACTGAACCTGTTCAGGTGTTGGGTTAACTATTTCCTGACTATTGATAATCTGGATATTATAGCTTTTAGAGCTTCCAAGAACTTGTCTGCAAGCAGCCTGTAATCTGTTTTCATCCTGACTTGGTCGTCCTGCTAATGTATAGCTTAAGGTCGCAGTATTTTCTGAACGTTCCAGGATTTCATATCCGGTCTGACCGTTAAATTGTTGAGGTGCCGTCTGACATGCTGTCAGGCCTAAAGTGCCGATAGTTAAGCCGAGTAAAAAAACTGTTTTTTTCATCATGATGATTTCCCGTATTTTTATCAGACAAGTATGCCATAGCAACGAAATAGCGGAATGGCACTAAACATAAAATTCCAATAAAAAAGCTTTCCGAATGTTTCCATCCGGAAAGCTCCTAGAGCAATACAGCTACTTAGTCATCAGTAATCATGCTGTGCTTTTTAGTGTCTTTCATAAAGACATAAGTCAGCAGTGACAGGCCAATCATAAAAGTAATGTAATAGAAGAAGTAGTTTTCATGGCCGGCATTTTTAAAGCTTAAAGCCACCAGTTCTGCTGTACCCCCAAATAGGGTGTTGGCAATCGCATAAGGCAAAGCTACGCCTAAGGCACGGATGTGGGCAGGGAATAGCTCAGCTTTTACTACGGCATTAATCGCTGTGTAACCAGTCACAATCACCATACCACTCATACATAACATGAATGCTGTAGTTGGGTTGGTAGTTGTGCCTAAGCCATTAAAGATAGGAATGGTAAAGAGAACACCTAATACGCCAAAGGCAATCATGATTGGCTTGCGGCCAATTTTGTCAGAGAGCGCACCCACAACTGGTTGCAATAACATGAATACGAAGATGGCGAGGGTTGTGATTTCAGTCGCTGTAGTCTTTTCAAAACCAGAAGTATTGACTAGGTACTTTTGCAGATAAGTAGTGAAAGTATTGAAAGCTAAAGTACCACCTGCAGTCAGCATGATTACGGTAAACGCCTGTTTAGGGTATTTAGTGAATAAAGCTAAGGCACCGGATTTAGGACCACCTTTTTTCGCCTGTTCAACAGCCTGTTTTGAAGATTGTGTTTCTACCAGACCGCGACGGATCCAGAACACTACAATCGCTAAGAATGCACCAATCAGGAAGGGAATACGCCAGCCCCATTCAGTGAGTTGTGCTTCAGTCAAAGCGCGTTGTAGGAAAATCAGTACACACAGTGCCAATAGTTGACCTGAGATCAGGGTCACATACTGGAAGCTTGAATAGAAACCACGATGATTTTTACCTGCCATTTCAGTTAAGTAGGTGGCACTTGAACCGTATTCACCACCTACACTCAGACCTTGTAACAATCGTGCAAATAACAACAGCGCAGGGGCCAGCATACCCACTGAATCATAGGTAGGTGCACAGGCGATAATCAGGGAACCGACACACATCAAAGATACAGAAAGTGTTAAACCGGCTTTACGACCCTTGCGGTCAGCGTAAATCCCCATAATCCATGCGCCAATCGGACGCATCAAGAAACCAAGTGCGAATACAGCAGCAGCCTGAAGGAGCTTGACAGTATTGTCACCATCAGGGAAGAACTGTGAAGCGAAATATAAGGTAAAAGCTGCATAAACATACCAGTCGTACCATTCGACTAGATTACCTGCAGAACCACCGAGAATAGATTTAACCCGTGTTTTACGGTCAAGCTGCGGTGTAGCAGCTTCAGGAAGTGGCTGATTCACAACATTGCTCCAAAGGAATGCTGTAAAACACATCTTTTTTAAATTTTCATTGCTATAAAATCTAAAAAGTTATGTTTTAGTGAGAGAGAAAGTGAGGAGATTTCATATACTTATACGCCTCCAAGTTTTCTGTTTTTATAGGACTTTAGTCTTAATAAATAATGGAATTTTTAAATATTTTTATAAAACATAGATTTACTATTTTTTTAGAGTAATTACTTGATTTTTATATTGGATTAACTGGTTAAATGATGTTCTTTGAGGAGATTAATAAACAGTGAATGTGGTTTTTATTTAGATGTAAAACAGATTAAAAGATTGGCTTTAACCTTGCCTTAAAATAATAAAAAAAGGCCGCTTACGCGACCTTTTTAAAATTAAATCAGCAATTAAGCAGATTTGACCGCTTTAAGAAGTTCAGCTTGGCGTTTTTTCAACGCTTCTGGCAGACGATCACCCAATTTGTTGAACAATTCAGTGTGGCTTTCAAGTTCTTTGATCCATTGATCTTTGTCTTGAGAAGTTACAAGGTCAAATTGTTCTTTAGTGAAATCAGAACCAGTCCAGTTTAGCTGTTCATAAGTAGGTACACGGCCGATTGGAGTTTCAACAGCATCAGCACGACCTTCACAGCGATCGATGATCCACTCAAGAACACGCATGTTTTGACCGAAACCAGGCCATACGAAGTTGCCTTCAGTATCACGACGGAACCAGTTCACGTTGTAGATACCAGGAAGCTTGTTACCAGCAGCAGCAGCTTTCTCGCCAACTTTCTCACCCATTTCTAACCAGTGAGTGAAGTAGTCAGCCATGTTGTAGCCAGCAAATGGAAGCATCGCAAATGGGTCGCGACGAACGATACCTTGTTGACCAACAGCAGCAGCAGTTGTTTCAGAACCCATGGTGGCAGCTTTATAAACACCATCAACCCAGTCAAATGCTTCTGAAATTAGAGGCACTGTGTCTGCACGGCGACCACCGAAGATGAACGCAGAAATTGGAACACCTGCTGGATTTTCCCAATCCGCATCGATAGAAGGGCATTGACCAGCAGAAACTGTGAAACGAGCGTTCGGATGAGCCGCTTTTTCTTCGCCAGTGTGTGGTTGACCTTTCCAGTTAGTCAGATTCGCAGGTGCTTCTTTAGTCAGACCTTCCCACCAAACTTCACCGTTGTCAGCCACAGCAACGTTTGTATAGATTACGTCTTTATGAAGAGTTGCCATACAGTTCGGATTCGTTTTGGTATTTGTACCAGGAGCTACACCGAAGAAACCAGCTTCAGGGTTGATTGCATATAAACGACCATCTTCACCTGGTTTGATCCAGGCAATATCGTCACCTACAGTTTCAATTTTCCAGCCTTCATAACCTGCTGGTGGAATCAGCATCGCGAAGTTTGTTTTACCACAAGCAGATGGGAATGCAGCTGCGATGTAGTGTTTTTCGCCTTTAGGGTTAGTCACGCCAAGGATTAGCATATGTTCAGCTAACCAGCCTTGTTGACGACCCATATAAGATGCAATACGTAAAGCCAGGCATTTTTTACCTAACAATGCGTTACCGCCGTAACCAGAACCAAATGACCAGATTTCACGAGTTTCTGGGTAGTGCACGATGTATTTTTCTTTGTTGCAAGGCCAAGCAACATCTTTTTGACCTTCTTCAAGTGGTGCACCCACAGTGTGTACGCAAGGAACAAATTCACCATCTGTACCTAGAACGTCATAAACAGCTTTACCCATACGAGCCATTTTAGACATGCTGACTGCCACATAAGGAGAGTCAGTTAATTCGATACCGATGTGCGCAATGTGTGAACCCAAAGGACCCATAGAGAATGGAACCACATATAGGGTACGACCTTTCATTGAACCGTCAAACAGACCATTCAATTTTTCGCGCATAACTGCTGGATCTTCCCAGTTGTTGGTGGCGCCAGCATCTTCTTTATTTGCAGAACAGATAAAAGTACGGTCTTCAACACGAGCAACGTCAGAAGGATCAGAATTTGCAAGATAAGAACCAGGATGTTTCTCTTGGTTAAGCGCTTGCATTGTGCCGTTAGCGATCATCAAGTCGATATAACGTTGATATTCTTCTGCGCTACCGTCACACCATTCAATTTTTGCTGGTTTTGTTAATTTAGCAATTTCTTCCACCCATGCAATAAGCTTAGGGTGACGAACGAATTCTGGTGCGTTCACTTGGGTCATGGTGAGGCCTATCTCAAATGTGTACAAAATTTTGTACAAAGTACAATCTGGTCAATAAAATACTGGCCAGATGAAATATGAAAAAAAGTGGCTGTATTAAAGCATAAAATCATCAAAAAAATAAGACTAAAGAAGTGCTGGATTTTATTTGGAATATTATGCTATTTTCTGTTTAAATTTATATAAAACAATAAGATATAAATAAAATCAAAACCTTAAATATGTATTTATTATCTTTATGTGTGGTATTTACTTTAATTATTTATATTTGAATCAAATATTTAATTAAAATTGTTCAATTGTATTTGTTATTGATTAAATAAATGGTCGCCATTCGAATTTTACATAAAGCAACTGTTAATTGTTTATGAATTGGACAAAATGCCAATAGGTGTGCATCAATCTGTGTAAAAAATGTCTAATCAATCTAAACCCTTATCTATTATTTATAATCATAGTTCTGGTTTCCGTCTATTTGACCAGCAAGAAAAATATGAGCAATTACTAGATATTTTTGCAGCGCATGATTTTGAGACTAAAGCCTTTGAAATCAATGATCCAGAACAGTTCAAAACAGTGATTGCTGAAGTATTGCAACGGCATCAACAATCGCCAGATCATGGTGTGGTCGTGGCAGCAGGAGGAGATGGAACGCTCAATTCAGTCGCCAAACACCTGCTTGAAACTGATATTCCAGTCGGAATATTGCCTTTAGGTACTTTTAACTATGCGGCAAGATTGCTGGATATTCCCTTAGATTTGGTTGAAGCCGCACAAGTCATTGCAACGGGTCAAACCAAATGTATCCATGTAGCGCGTATTAATCAGGAAATCTACCTGAACAATGCTAGTCTGGGCTTATATCCCTTATTTATTAAAAAACGTGAAGACTATAATCGCATATTTGGCCGTCTCCCTTTACATGCCTATACCTCAGCACTCGATGTTTTGATTCGTGACCGTAAAGAATTAAAACTGGAAATCTGGGTAGATCAGAAAAAATATCCGGTCAAAACTCCACTGATTTTCTTTGGCAATAATCCACTTCAACTGGCAGACATGAAAATGCGGATTGCCCAAGCTGCTGAGCAAGGGAAGGTGGCTGGGGTTGTGGTCTCCAAAAGTGACAAGCTGACGTTATTCAAGCTGGTATATCAGTTAATTCGGGGCAAAATTGATGAAGCCTCCGATGTCTATAGCTTTTCCGCAGATCAGGTGCGAATTGAGTCTAAACGTAAGAAATTAATGGTTGCCATAGATGGGGAGACGGTAGAAATGACACCACCGTTAAATATTTCAGTTTTAAAAAATAGTTTAAGTGTAATGGTGCCGCATGATTCTGCATCTCTCTGATCTACATTTTGGTACAGAAAGGCCTGAATGTTTGGAAGCCATCCGGCAATTTTGTCGGGATCATCAATTGGAAGCGGTGGTAGTCAGCGGCGATCTCACCCAGCGAGCACGTTTGGGACAATTTTTTGCCTGTAAACGGTTTCTGGATCAGTTGAATACGCCTTATCTTGTGATACCAGGGAATCATGACATTCCGCTTTATCATTTATGGAATCGGCTATTTACTCCATTTACCCGTTATCAATTATTTTTTGGTGAACTCGAGCCTGTTTTAGAAACCGAACATTTTTATCTGATTGGGGTAAATTCGATTAGACGTCGATATCATACCAAAGGGCATTTATCACTCGAACAGATTCAAAGGATTGACCTAAAACTACAGCAGGCACCTGCTTCCAAAATTAAGATTATTGTCAGTCATCAACCTTTTTATGTGCCATTTCAGAATAGGAGAGGTTTTAAGGATATTCCCCTGATGGCCAAAATTGCATTGGAGTCTTGGTCGCAACATGGTCTGTTTGCTGTATTGCATGGGCATTTGCATCATACCGCAGTCTATGATTTGAACCATATATTCGAATTGGGAGGAGATCATCCAGTTTATGATGTACATGCGGGGACTTCTGCGTCGCATCGACTCCATAGGAATCAGCCGAATAGCTTTAATGCAATTGATGAAACAGGAAAAATCACGCAATATTGTTTTGATGAACAGTTAAAAACCTTTTTTCCACAGCCTGATCCCATAAATAAATAGACAAAAAATACGCAATCCATCAAAAAATTAAAAAAAAACCAATTTTTTTTCATTTTTGCCCTTGAAGCATTTTATTCCATCTCCATAAAAAGCACATCAAAAAATTTTGATGATGACCAATGGAATAAATAAGTCGTCATCGGTGATCTAAAAAAGACTTAGTCTGATGGAGTTATTTATGAGCAACATTCGTCCATTACATGACCGCGTTGTTATTCGTCGTGTTGAAGAAGAAACAAAAACAGCTGGGGGCATCTTACTTCCAGGTTCTGCTGCTGAAAAACCTGCACAAGGTGAAATCATTGCAGTTGGTAATGGTCAAATCACTGACAATGGCGTACGCGCGTTAGACGTAAAAGTTGGCGACAAAGTATTGTTCGGTACTTATGCAGGTACAACTGTAAAAGTAAACGGCGAAGAACTTTTAATCATGAAAGAGTCTGACATCCTAGCAGTATTAGAAGCTTAATCTGCGCCAGATCGTTTTACTCATTCCAATTCAGATTTTGTAAAGATACAACAATATTCGGAGTCAAATATGTCAGCTAAAGACGTAAAATTTGGTGATTCAGCTCGTTCAAAAATGATTGCTGGTGTGAACATCCTTGCAGATGCGGTGAAAGTGACTTTAGGTCCTAAAGGCCGTAACGTTGTAATCGACCGTTCTTTCGGTGCACCGCACATCACTAAAGATGGTGTATCTGTTGCGAAAGAAATCACCCTAAAAGACAAATTCGAAAATATGGGTGCGCAACTGGTTCGTGAAGTTTCTTCAAAAACCAATGATATCGCAGGTGACGGTACAACGACTGCGACTGTATTGGCTCAAGCAATCCTGAACGAAGGGATCAAGTCAGTAACAGCGGGTATGAACCCAATGGATCTGAAACGCGGTATCGACCTTGCAGTGAAAACTGTTGTTGAAAATATTAAACAAACTGCAAAACCAGCTTCTGACTCTAAAGCGATTGAGCAAGTTGGTTCGATCTCTGCAAACTCTGACACCACTGTTGGTTCTCTGATTGCACAAGCAATGGAAAAAGTGGGCAAAGAAGGCGTAATCACTGTTGAAGAAGGTTCAGGCTTTGAAGATTCGCTTGATGTTGTAGAAGGTATGCAGTTTGACCGCGGTTATATCTCTCCATACTTCGCAAACAAACAAGACACTTTAACTGCTGAACTTGAAAGCCCATACATCCTGTTGGTTGACAAGAAAATTAGCAATATCCGTGAATTGATCACTGTTTTGGAAGCTGTTGCGAAAACTGGTAAGCCTCTTCTTATCATCGCTGAAGATGTTGAAGGCGAAGCACTAGCAACTCTTGTTGTAAACAACATGCGCGGCATTATCAAAGTATGTGCTGTTAAAGCTCCTGGCTTCGGTGACCGTCGTAAAGCAATGCTTCAAGATATCGCGATCCTGACAGGCGGTACTGTGATTTCTGAAGAAATCGGTATGCAGTTAGATCAAACTTCACTTGAACACTTAGGTACTGCGCATAAAGTAACTGTATCTAAAGAAAATACAGTGATTGTTGATGGTGCTGGTGATGCAAATCAGATTTCTGAGCGTGTTCAGCAAATTCGTGCACAAATCGAAGAATCTACTTCTGAATACGACAAAGAAAAACTTCAAGAACGTGTTGCTAAATTGGCAGGTGGTGTAGCAGTTATCAAAATTGGTGCTGCAACTGAAGTTGAAATGAAAGAGAAGAAAGACCGTGTAGACGACGCACTTCACGCAACTCGTGCTGCAGTTGAAGAAGGTGTTGTTGCAGGTGGTGGTGTTGCACTGGTACGTGCTGCATCTGCACTTGATGGTTTAACTGGTGCAAACGATGACCAAAACGTTGGTATTAATATCCTTCGTCGTGCAATCGAAGCTCCTCTTCGTCAAATCGTAGCAAATGCTGGTGATGAGCCATCTGTAGTGATCAATGCTGTGAAGAACGGTGAAGGTAACTATGGCTATAACGCTGCGACAGGCGAATACGGTGACATGCTGGAAATGGGTATCCTGGATCCTGCGAAAGTAACTCGTTCAGCACTTGAGCATGCAGCTTCTGTTGCTGGCTTGATGTTAACAACAGAATGTATGATTACTGAAATTCCAGAAGAAAAACCAGCTATGCCTGATATGGGCGGCATGGGTGGTATGGGCGGTATGATGTAATTCATCGTTCGATCATATGATGTAAAAAATCCCCGCATTTGCGGGGATTTTTTATTAAGTTAGAAAATGATTAAGGTGATTTTTTAACTAATTTATAATTCAGATTACTCTGTATTTCCTTACCTGTTTCTATATCACGAGCTTCAACGAAATTATCACCTACATAAAACTTCCTGTTTTCAGCTTTTCCATCTAGGACGATAATAGAAGGTTGTTGAGAATCGAAAGTGAAGCTACCTTTGGTCTCAGTTTCATTATTTCCAGTTTTACCTAAATATTCCTCACTCAATTCATAAGTTTTGTCAGGATTAAGATCTAGTTCAACTTTAATCCCTTCGCAGTCAGCACATGGGAAAACACCTTCATATTCACCTGCCCAGTTTGAGTTAACAGTAGCTTTACTGGTCATCTCAGTACTCATATTGCTTTGACTATTTGTAGTCTCTGTAGTAACAGGAGCATTTGTGGTATTAGATTGAGTATCTGCACTGGCCATATCGCGGTCATTCTGTTTAGAACATGCACTTAAACTAGTAACCGTTACTACCAGTAAAGCAGGCCATAGTATTTTTTTCATTGAAGATCATCCTCTTGTTCTTCTGTTCTAGGATTTACATTAGAAGTATGAGCTATCAATATACAGAGGGATCTTGTTAAAAATTGATTCGTTAAGTGAAACGGATTAAATATATGTAGATGAGAAACTAAGATAATTAAAATACAAAATAAGCGATTGGTTTTCTTTAGTTTTATTTTATAAACCTTAAGGTTATGATTTGATAGAAATAATTATTAAAAAGAGCGGTCATGAAAGCAGAACAGGAAAATAATATCATCGCGAAAATTTATGATGCTGCTTTATTGCCTGCTTTATGGCTGGAGGTCATTCAGGATATTGTGCAATATACCCAGAGTCATAGTGCAATTTTTACCAGCCTTGATCAATTCAATCCAGCCTATGACTTTGTTTATACTTACAATATCCCGGAAGAAAGTCTGGCTGCTTATCAGGAGGAACGGATTCGGGTCATTGATATGAAGCTGCACATGCCTCTATGGAATGAAATTGATATGGGGGAGGCACTTAATCAGGACTGCCGTCATTATGCGGATCAACCTGGAACAGAACAGTATATTTTTTATGAAAAATGCCTTAAGCCTACAGGGATAGGGTATATGGCGGGAGTATTGCTGGACAGAGGAAACTATCGCTGGGCAGTCATGGGACTACATCGTGCTCCACACACTCAAGGTTTTGAAGCAGCTGAACTGAATTTTCTCAAACGGATCGGCATACATTTGCGTCGCTCTTTACAGATTCATCGGCAAATCAGTTTGGTACAACAAGACAATATCAGCTTATATACTGTATTGGACTGTTTAAAAATCGGTATTATTTTGCTGGATCAGGATCTCAAGTTATCTTATTCAAATCCACTGGCACAAAGCATGATTGAAGCTTCAACGTGTTTGGAAATGGATATACATAACCGTCTGAAAACACCGGTAGGTGATCAGGAACGTCTGGAAAGATTGCTATCCAGTGCTTTGCTGGAAGAGACCAGTATGCCGAGTGAAATAGGCGGGGTCTTGGCTCTGCAGGATTCTAAAATGCAGCAATTGATGCTCACTGTTGTGTCTTTTAAAAGATTAAAAAAGATGCAGCAATTTTCTGAAGCTCAGCATCAGATTGCCGTATTTATGACAGACAAAAATCGGCATTATTCATTATCCAGAGCTTATTTACAGCAAGCATATCAACTGTCAAAACGTGAATTTGATTTGTGTGAGCTTTTAATCAATGGCTATAAATTAGAAGAAATTGCGGCGAAATGTGGGATCACTTTAAGTTCAGTACGCACTTATTTTAAGAATATTTATGAAAAAACTGACTGCACTTCACAAATTGAACTGATGCACTTATTGATGGGATGTACGATTCATTTTGAACATATTAATTAAACCTACCTAAAGATAATTCTTTAGGTAGACTGTGCTCATTATCTAACGCGCTGTAATGTTACAGGACCTTCACCTTGTGGATGCAAGATCAGAGTTTCAGCCGATACATTGATGTTTGCAATGGTCTTGCTGCCATCGGAACTGTCTTGTAATCCGCCACATTCATTGGTATCGAATAAAACTTCAGTGGTTGTGAGTGTATTACCTGAAAGAGTAAATTTGCCATATTCAATTCCAGGCCAGCCACAATCATCTCCGCCTTCAGTGTCCAGGAAGAAATAATAGTTTGTGTCAAAGAAGGCAAATAAATGGGTGTCACTAAATCTCCAAGCACCTACCAGACCATTAGCAGACTGTTTGACGCGGCTTAACCGGTATTCGGTATTGATCCCCGGTTCTGTCAGAATTAAGGTCGTTCCATCATAGTTTAAGGTGTAAGGTTTGCCTTTTGCAGGATCTGAGAGTCCCCATTCACCATTACTGTCTTGAATAATGCGCGGTGAAATCACGCTGGTAGTTGCGTTCCAGTTTAACTCTCCAGTTTCAATGCCAGGTGTCCCATCACCGTCAGCAGCTTCTGCTTGACCTAAGGCATAACGGCCATCTTCTAAAATATGGATCAGTACAGCGCTGTTTGCATTACGGCCAATTTCCCAAGTACCGGCAATATCTTTATAGAAAGTTGACTGGAAGTTTCCCGCAGCTTTTTCAGGTGTAATCAATTTTTCTGTGGTAACTACGCCTGTTGATACCACATCTGTAGCAAATGCTGTAGGGGCCTTAGAAAAATCTAAACTTTGATTAAGAAGGGCATTAGCAGCTTCAGTACTGATGCTAATCCCATTGTCATGATTACTGTCTGTATCTAAAGACTGTAAAAACACCATCAGATTGGTACGTGCAATTTCAGTTTGTGCTAAATCTGAAGGCCTAACACGTTCTTTAGCTTCAATTTCTTGACCTAGTTGTACGTCACCAATCAGGAATTTAACCTTTTCTCCGTCATTAAATTTAAATTCACCTTTTTCATTAGTAACCCCTTCAGCACCACTACTGGTGATATATGTTACCCCTGAGATAATTCCATCTGTCAGTACACCAGTTTCGGTCCCGACCGGAGCTGTAGGTGGAACAGGTGATGAACCCTCTGTACGATCATTATCTGAACCGCCACATGCTGTAAGTAACCCCGCTAAGGCAAGACAAATTAAAGTCTTTTTCATGAAAATCTTCCTAAAATTTATTATGTCAGCGAAGTATAGAAAGAAAGCTAAAATCAACATATTCTAAAATTAGGATGGAAAAATATATAAATCAGTAAAATAAATTGAACTCACTATTTGCTTAAAAGAATGAGCTTGCTATAGGAAGTGAAAAAAGGAAGATTCAAATAACAATAAATTGAAAACTCTTCCTAAAATTTAAAAATACAAATATATATTAATTGGTGATTTATTGATCAGTATGCACTATCTATATTCTGCTGCATTGTTAGACTGTGGCGAAATTTTGACAATGATTGTGATGTAGCTGTGTTTGAAAATTTAGCTGAGAAAACTTTAAATTTAATGGGCTGGAAAACCGATGACCAATGGCCCGAAGACCTTGATCAATGTGTGATGATTGCAGCGCCACATACCAGTAACTGGGATGCACTATATGCACGTTTGGCCTTAAAGGCATTAAAAGTGAATGTGCGCCTGACCATTAAAGACAGCTATATGAAATTTCCATTTGGGCCTTTTGTACGTGCAATGGGTGGAATTGGTATTGACCGTCGTCCCAAACAACCGGGTGAGCCACGTCCAAGCATGGTTCAGGCCATGACGGATTTATTTAAAGAACATTCTAAACTAGTCATGTTGGTTACACCGGAAGGCACACGTGCCCGTCAGGAACAATGGAAAACCGGTTTTTATCATGTGGCGATCAATGCGGGTGTGCCAATTGCGCTGGCTTATATGGATTATGCAAAAAAAGAAGCGGGCGTAGGTAAAATCATTTATCCAACAGGAAATTATGAACAGGATATGGCTGAGATCATGGCGTTCTATGCCAATGTTGAACCCAAATTTCCTGAAAAATTCAGTATTGATCAACGCTATTTTTAATTTCAGGAAAAATAAAAGCAGAGGGATGGACTCTGCTTTTCTGTACGATATATAAATACTGAATTTAATTTTGATTCTCTTCAGATAAAATTCCCCCCAGATTCTGGCAGGCATCTTTATAAAGATTGTATTGCTGTTCTACCACTTCATATAAAGGCAGGTCAAAAGGCTCTTTACCTTGATGATATTGCTCAATATAAGACTCGACCTTGGTTTTGCTGCTGTACAGCATGTGTTGATAATAATCCGTCATACTACTGTGTGGCATTTGCGCTGTATCAATCTTGGCACAATTGAAGTTTTGCAGAAGCTGTTCTGACTTTTTAAGATCATTGGACATACAACCTGCCAGTAATATGCTACTGAGCAATGCCGTTAGGAGTTTCATAGAAAAAGATGAACTTTGATGGGGAGCGCACTATTGTAGAAGCAAATGCGCTATGCAAAAGTAGTTTTATTCAACAACTGGTCAAAAAATAGAAGAATAAAATTTAGAATCTCATTCTTCCTTGGCAATCTTTAACCTTTAACCAGTCCGCCATCGACAATCAGGTTTTGACCTGTCACTGCACGTGAATAAGGTGACAGGAACATCAGAATAGCAGACGCAAATTCCTCAGGTGTAATCACGCGGCGCAGAGGAGTGGACTGAGCAATCAGGTCAAAGACAAAGTCAGGTGTTGCTTTACTTGCATCAGTGGTTTGCAGTAATCCGCCTGAAAGCATGTTCACGTTAATCCCATACTGACCAAGATCTTGCGCAGTAGTTCGGGTAAAGGCCAATAGCGCCGCTTTCGCAGTCGTATAATCATGATAAGGAACGACAGGGTTTTGAACCAGGTTAGTCCCAATATTCACGATACGACCAAAATGTGCCTGTTTCATATCTTCTAATGCAGCTTGTGTTGTATTTAAACAGGCCTGAACTGCTCCACTAAACTGACGGGACATACTTTCCCAGGTCAGATCTTCAACTTTAGGTCGCTCATCACCATTAAACTCAAACTGCACCAGCGCATTATTAATAACGGAATGGACGGCTTCTCCGAAATGGGCCTTGCTGGCAGCAAATAAAGCTTTTACTTGGTCAGCTTGTGTTACATCTGCCTGATAGGCAAAGACCTGATCAGGATACTGATTTTGTAAAGCTTCAGCTTGGGTTTTGCTGCTATGGTAATTTACTACCACACGTGCACCTTCCTGTATCAGGAGCTGGGTAATGGCTAGACCCAATCCACGTGCACCACCAGTGACAAGGGCAATTTGATCACGAATTTGCATTGCTTATATCCGCCTGAGAATCATTCGGGCTAACATAACAGCAATAGGGCTGAAAGCAAAGTGATGTAAGGTTTTAGAGCTGCTCTATCGCGCAAATGAGTCAATGCCTTCCTTAATCAGGAGAAAGCAGCCCGAGCTGAAGAGTAAGCCTAAGACAATCTGTTTAAAACGTAATTCTGATATTCGATGAAACAGACGTGCGCCTAAAATAGCGGGAATACTTACAGCTAGAATGAGTACCGCCATATAGGGAAGGTGAGTCTGATTTAAGCTGCCTTGCAGTAAATAGGCGGCTAAGGTAAACACCTGTATGGCAAAATTAAAATGACGCAATATGTAGCGCTGCTGTTCTTTCGGCAGCTGTTTCAGCATTAACCAGGCAGATGGTACAGAACCACAGAATCCCCCTAAACCTCCTAAAATGCCACCAACCAAACCAATCCCTGCATCCGCAGTTTTGCCTGAATGTTGAATCAATTTAATCTGTGGATTCAGCAGCATTAGTGGACACCAGATCACGAGAAATATACCAAGAAAAATACGAAAAGTGCCCGCTTCAACGATATTCAGTAACCAGGTACCGAGTGGGACACCGATCAGACCTGCAATTAAATAAGGTAGATATAAGGCTCGGTGCAGGTGAGGAAGTTTAGGCTCATTAGATAATGAAATGAGGTGACTCCACACCGAGGCAAAAACCACTAAAGGCGCAGCAAGTTGAGGACTCAATCCCCATACCCAGAATGATATGGCAATTAATGCAAAAGCAAAGCCGGTAAGTTCCTGTACAAATCCCGCGATAATTGCACCAAGAATAAAGAGTAGCCAGGTCGTCATAAAAATCAGGGTATTGGAAAAGTTTGTAGTATTCAAAATATGGTCAGAAAAACCAAGCAGATCCTTAGCTGTATTTATGCGAATCTAAGTGTAAATATGCATAAATGATTTTTATTAAATCCGAGACAAATCCTTTAATTAAGTATGGAAAATGAACAAAATCATACAAGAGTGCAACAATGGCTCCGCGTACTCTTCATGAAATCACTTGATACTAATTGAGGGCGGTATAGAGGTGATGAACATGAAAAAAATGATATTACTGTCATCCGTATTGGCAGTAGCGCTAACAGGCTGTGTGGTTGATCCTTGGGATGAAGGTTATCGCGGTCATCATGATCGTAATGGACATTATGATCGGGATCGTGGTGATAAGGACTGGAAAAAACATAAAGATCATCGTGACTGGAAACGTGATAGAGGAGATCGGGACTGGCGTCGTAATCGTTAACCATTATCTTCTATTTATAAAAAAGGATTCCTTAAAGGAAGTAATCCTTTTTTATTTAAGTATTTAATATAAGTAAGTCTTAAGCCGCTTTTTTCTGATACAGCCCTGCGCGTACTGTGCCGGCTTTGGTATTTTTGATTAAATGCCATGAACTTGGCAGCTTCAATGTACTCAGTTCACGATCGGCTTCTACATAGATAAAACCATCTTCTTTAATCAGTGGATCAGTCTGAGTAGCCAGAGTTTCCCATAAATCCAGACTATAAGGTGGGTCTAGAAAGACCAGATCAAATTGCTGTTTCAGGCTGGTTAAGGCTTGTTGTGCTGTCGCAATTTTAAGTTGCGCACGTGCTTTGGTGACTTTGAGTAATTCCAGATTTTGGGTGAGGAATTGTGCCTGAGTACGATCCGGCTCAATCATCACCACTGAAGCTGCACCACGTGATAATGCTTCAAAGGATAAAGCGCCTGAACCGGTACACAGATCCAAGACACAGGCATTCTGGACATCCCACATCAGCCAGTTAAACAAAGTTTCACGCACACGGTCAGGTGTAGGACGTAATCCTTCAATACTGGCAAAAGCCAATTGACGGCGTTTCCAGTCACCACCAATAATTCTAAGTTGATTTTTCATGAATTATTCCTGATCGTCATTGGCTGCAGGAGCAGAGCGAGAAGTTGCAGGTTGCGGATTGTTTGACTGTGCATGGGTCGCCTGACTGCCTTCTTGGGTTGGGCTCGCATTCGGATCTGCACTTAACATATTCGGTCCACTTGGCAATTCACCCGGTTTAATACCTGCTGTCATGAGACCGCCACTAATTTGATGGCCTGCAGGATGAATCGGATTTTTATCGCGAGACAGTAACCAGTAGTCAAATAACGGTTTAGCCAGTTGAGCAGCAGAACCCCCATGTCGACCATTTTCCCAGACAACGACTACTGCAATTTCAGGGGTTTCAGCAGGAGCAAAACCAACAAACAGACCATGATCCAGCTGGCGTTCAGTCAGCAGGGCTTCATTATAGCGTTTACCCTGGGCAATACTTTTCACCTGTGCCGTACCAGTTTTACCTGCAATTTGATACATTGGTGTGCGGATTCCGCGACCTGTACCTGACTGAACCACATCAATCATGGCATCACGCATTTTAATCCAGTCGTCTGGTTGACCGTCAAAGTCGATTTTACCATTAGGGGCATTATGTACTGTAAAAGGTTTGGCACCCTTACTTTCACGCAGTACGTGAGGCGTAACATGTGAGCCTTGATTCGCTGTAATAGCAGTTGCCATAGCAAGCTGTAAAGGTGTTGCGGTAAATGCGCCTTGGCCAATACTCACCGAAATGGTTTCACCACGTGACCATTTGGATTTACGGGTACGCATTTTCCATTCAGGACTTGGGTAAAGACCTGAGCTTTCACTTGGTAAATCTACACCGGTTTTTTCGCCAAAGCCGAACTGGCGCATCCAGCTATTCATTTTTTCAATGCCCATGCGGTAGGACATGACATAGAAATAGGTGTCGCAGGACACCACTTGCGCCTTATGCAGGTTCACAGCACCATGACCAGTTTTCTTATGGTCACGGAAGCGGTGACTATCGCCCGGCAAGGTAAAGTAGCCCGGGTCAGAAATCGCTGTACTCCAGTCGACCAATCCATAATGCAGACCGCCCATACCAAACATCGGTTTGATCGTTGAACCTGGAGGATAAGCCCCTTGAACCGCACGGTTATAAAGTGGCTGATCCAAACTGTCACGAAGGCCTGAATAGTCTTTGCTACTAATCCCGGTGACAAATAAATTAGGGTTAAAACTTGGACTGGAAACCAGCGCCAGAATTTCACCTGTACGTGGGTCAATCGCGACAATAGCACCGCGACGACCGGCCAGTTGCTCTGTGGCAATGGTTTGTAGACCATAATCTAGTGACAAATACAGATCATTACCGCGTACCGGCTCTTTACGGCCTAAATGACGCAGGACATTACCGAAAGCATCAGCTTCGACTGACTCATTCCCTGGCACACCATGTAAGAGATCTTCATAGTATTTTTCTACCCCAATTTTCCCGATCAGGTTAGACCCGGCATAGAGATCCTTATCAATTTCTTTAAGTTCTTTGTCATTAATGCGGCCGACATAACCAATCACATGCGCAAAGAGTTCACCATGCGGATAGTAACGAGTCATCTGGGTTTCAATATTGACGCCCGGAAATAGATATTTTACTTCACTAAAACGGGCAATATCATTTTCATTCAGATTCAGCTTGATCGATACCCGCTCAGTTTTACGCGCCGTCTTGACTCGTGCCTGAAAACGTTCAATATCTTCTTCAGTCAATTCCAGAATCGGTGTAAGACGTTTCAGCGTATCATCAATATCTTGCACATCGGCGCGGCTTAAGGTAGCTGTGAAAACAGGATAATTATCGGCAAGTAAAATACCGTTACGATCATAAATATAGCCACGTGCGGGCGCTAAGGGCTGCAGACGAATACGGTTCTGGTCAGAAGCCGTAGAGAAGGTTTCAAAATTAAAAATTTGCAAATAGGCATAGCGGCTGACCAGCAGCAGCATAAAGAAAACCACAATACCGACAGAGATCCAGACCCGACTGTTATAGATGCGCTTTTCTTGTTGTGCATTTTTTAAAGGAAAGTGCTGCTTCATACGCGATCGACTTAAGACCAGAGGGAAAGGAATCAAAGTGGAGTATTCTAGCGCAACTGTACGGGATTTGATAATGAAAAACTGGCTGTAGCAATTCCTGTGTTTAAACTTTGACTTTGCAGACATAAAAATTGTAAAGTGCTGTATACAAGAGTTTTAATAATTCTGATAAAGTCAAAATTAAATAAAAATAGGACTCTACCAAAAACTATAATTAAGGAAGATGGTGAAGGAATGAACAAAGTTTACCCTTTGTTGGCATTTGCATTCTTTGCAAATGGGGGATATGCACATGATCAAGTGAATAATACGACAAACAGAACTGAGGATCGTGAGCCTAAAGTATTTAATGTTGGGGTCGGTTTTACCCAGAAACTTATCCATCTAAACACTGAATGGGTGAATCCTTATGGGATTGCTTATGTGAAAGGTGGTGCTTTTCTCAACGATGATCGTACAGTTGGAGCACAAGTTGGCTTTCGTTATCCTGTACACCTCACCGGCAAGGACAAAAATGGTTATTATATAGGGGCTTATGCCGGTCATATCGATAGCAAACAGGTTGATGGCAAATACGAAAGCCGTTTAGGTGGGGGCATTGATCTGGCGTATGTTTTGCTTAGTTCAGAACGGATCAGCAGTTTTAGTATCGGTATTGGGGCGGGGGAGAAATTACAGGACAGTAATGGTCGCGTTGTAGCCGAAACTGAACCCAGACTACAATTCTCCTATACTTTAAGTATCGGTTTATAGACAAAATATTCAACTTTATTAATACCTGTATTCTGTGAACAAAAAATTAAATATGGAATTTATGCATGCTTGAGTACGTCAATGAATTGTGGCAAGCCTTCTTGAATCGCCCAGATTTTTGGGCAGTGCTCAGCATTATCCCAGTGACCGCATTCGTAACATGGGCTCACGTGTGGATGGCGCTAAAAATGGTGTTTTATCCAATTAATTTTTGGGGTTTTCATGTCGGGCCTGTTCCTGTTGGCTGGCAAGGTATTGTGCCGCGTAAAGCTGGAAGAATCTCAGGAATTATCACGGATAATACCTTATCTAAATTGGGCTCCATCCAGGAGTTCTTGCAGGCAATGGATCCGGATGATATGGCACGTATTATCGGGGAACAGGTCGGTTTTGAACTCGAACATCTGATTGATGAAGTCATGATGGACCGTAATGCGGTGCTATGGGAAAACTTGCCTTATTCAATCAAGCGCCGTATTTATGCCCAAGCCCATAAACAGCTGCCACAGGTATTAAAAGAATTAGTGACTGAACTGACCATGAACGTCGAGTCACTGGTCGATATGCGCGACATGGTGGTCAGTCAAATGGAAGGCGATCGCCGTTTAATGGTGCGCATGTTCCTGAAAGTGGGGCAGAAAGAAATCAACTTTATCTGGCATATCAGTGCCCTGATCGGGATGTTCTTTGGCCTGTTTCAGATGGTGGTCTGGTTTGTGGTGCCATGGCACTGGACCGTACCGTTCTGGGCGGCTATCTGGGGCTTTCTGACCAACTGGATTGCGATCTGGATGGTGTTTAATCCGGTAGAACCGCATTATATTAAATACCCGCAATTCGTTAAGCGTACGGCTGATCATAGATTCCCTTGGATCAAACCGGTGATTCCAAGAATTGGCACCTTTAACATACAAGGCGCATTTATGAAACGTCAGGAGGAAGTCTCTGACGTATTTGCAAGTGTGGTCACAGAAGATCTGATTACGCTAAAATCGATCATGACAGAAATGATGTATGGTGGTAAAAAAGATAAAACCCGCCGTATTGTCAAACGTCATATTAACGAAATTATGGAAACACCGCTGGTTCGGACCTCTTTACAGCTGTCTTTAGGGCCAAAAGAGTATGCAAAACTCAAGACAGACTTGATCGATCGCTCGATTGAAATTACGATGGTGCCTGTAAGCGACCCTGCGTTTAATGCGAGCCGTGCACAGAAGATCTACCAAATGTTTAGAGACCGCATACGTGATTTGACGCCTAACGAGTTTCAGAATCTATTACGTCCTGCCTTTCAGGAAGATGAATGGATCTTGATTGTCCTGGGGGGAGTTACCGGTTTTGTTGCGGGTTTAATCCATTTGTTTGTGGCTTTCTTATAATTAGATGCCAAAGAGCAGCACACGTTTTGGTCGTGTGAAGCTGGGTATCTTATACATAGTTAAAAAATGAGGATGTTTATATATGCGCATTATCTTACTCGGACCACCTGGAGCAGGTAAAGGTACACAAGCTCAGTTGATCTGTAAGCGCTACAATATCCCACAAATTTCAACCGGTGATATGCTCCGTGCTGCAATTCGTGAAGGAACTGAATTAGGTTTACAAGCTAAAAGCGTCATGGACAATGGCGGTTTGGTTTCTGATGAATTGATCATTGGTCTGGTCAAAGAGCGTATTGCACAACCTGACTGTGCAAATGGCTGCATCTTTGATGGTTTCCCACGTACGATTCCTCAAGCTGAAGCGCTGGAAAAAGAAGGCATTGCAATTGATCATGTAATTGAAATTGATGTGCCGGATGAAGAAATCGTTCAACGTCTATCTGGTCGTCGTCAACACCCGGCGTCTGGTCGCGTTTATCACATCGTTTACAACCCGCCAAAAGTGGAAGGTAAAGATGATGAAACTGGTGAAGATCTGGTACAACGTCCAGATGACCAGGAAGAAACTATTCGTCGCCGTTTAGGTTCATACCACACTGAAACTGAACAGCTGGTTGGCTTCTATCAAGGCCGTGCAGCTTCAGGCGAAAATGCACCGACTTATGACAAGTTAAATGGTCTACGTCCAATCGAAGAAGTTCAAAAAGATCTTTTTGCGATTCTGGATCAAGCAAAATAATCAGTTTCCGATCATTTTGACTTTCAAAGAGCCCTAAGTCATATTAGGGCTCTTTTTATTGCGTTGTTCAAAAGGATCTGCTGTGAAATTTGCTGTATTGGGATTGATGATTGTATTTCTGGCAGTACTGTTTGCGCTGTTCTATGTCAGCTTCAAGATGCTGAAAAAAGTACGTCAGGAAGAACGTGCTGAAAATGCGGGTAAGGTACCTGAGCGTCAGCTGCATCCTAAATTACAGGCCGAGCTTGAGCAAAAGCGCAAGCAAGAACAGGCTGAGCAAAATAAAAAATAAAAAAATTTCGAGTACTTAAATTAAAAAAGCTGAACCTAAAGTTCAGCTTCAATATTTTTCACCGGAATTGCGTGACCTGCACCAAATTCAAAACGGTCGGGCCAGTTACAGACATCAGCGACCACACACTCGTGACACTTCGGTTTACGTGCGATGCAGCAATAGCGACCATGTAAAATCAACCAGTGATGTGAATCAATAATAAATTCTTTTGGAATCACTTTGACCAGACGATGCTCGACCTCAAGCACGTTTTTACCCACTGCCAAACCGGTACGGTTACCAACACGAAAGATATGCGTATCTACAGCCATGGTTGGCTGGCCAAAGGCAGTATTCAGCACAACATTCGCTGTTTTGCGCCCTACACCCGGTAAAGCTTCTAGATCTGCACGATTGTCCGGTACCACGCTGTTATGCTTCTTGATTAACATTTCACAGGCTTTAATGACGTTCACAGCTTTGGAGTTATACAGGCCAATCGTTTTAATATATTCCTTGAGGCCATCTACACCAAGTGCATAAATTGCTTCCGGTGTATTGGCGACCGGAAACAGTTTATCGGTGGCTTTATTCACGCTCACATCCGTAGCCTGGGCAGACAGGGTCACTGCAACCAGTAATTCAAATGGACTTGAATAATTCAATTCAGTTTTTGGATTCGGACGCTGCTCACGCAGGCGCTCAAAGAAAGTCTGAATCTGTTTTTTAGTCATGTTTTTTACAGGCTTAGCTGTTACTGTTATCATGTCTTATCCCTGTAAAGCCTGTAATTGCTGCGTCAGTTCTTCAAGTTGCAGGCGTTTGCGTGCATCCTCACGAACAGAAAGCTGTTTTTCTAACTTTTTGATTTGTGTGCGTAATTTAGCAAGCTCAATCGTGGTTTTGGCATCAAGTGTAACCACTTCATCTGCTGGTTTTTTCACGATTTCAATGACAGGAACCTGATCGACCTGAGCAGAGAACTGGGCAAATAGGGCTGTATTAATTTCTGCACGAACCACTGGACCTTTACGGTCAATTCGGCGTTTTTCTTCACGTTGAATATGCGCATAGTAACGTTTACGCAAATCATCCTGTTCAGCAATACGCTGAGCTTCAGTTGGCAAAGGCTGAAGATCTTCGACCAGATCAATACAGTCTACCGGGCAGGGCGGAATGCAGAGTTCACAGCCGGTACACAAGTCAGTAAGCACAGTATGCATCAATTTGCCTGAGCCAATGATCGCATCGACCGGGCAAGCACTGATGCATTTGGTACAGCCAATGCATTCATCTTCACGGATGATGGCTTTCATGCGCTGAGGACGACCATCCGCCTGAATTGGCCAGACGCTTTCTTCAGCGGGCAGTTTATAACGATTTAACAATGCTGCCAGAGCATCAGCGACGGGCTGTCCACCCGGTACACATTTATTGGCATCTTCGCCCTTAACAATGGACTGAGCATAGGGCAAGCAGCCATCACGATGACCACATAAACCGCACTGGGTTTGAGGCAATAAAGCATCAATAGACTGGACTAGAGAGATCTGCGAATTCATGAATAACCTAGGCTGCTCGGGCTGAGCCTTAGAGTGAATGAAACAAAATATGTCAATTTAATGATTTTAACATGTTTTTAAGGAACTAAGTTATGCACGATTAAGGGTCACTTTGTGCATTATTATCAGGCATAAACTAACAATTAAGCATTGATTCAGTTGGTATTTAAGCACACAGAAAAAATATTCATAATCAATATAAATAATTGTTATCAAATTAAATTTAAACTATTTTTCAAAAAAGTATTGTAGATTAGTTACAAAAGATATTTAATATTTTGCGCCAAAATTTAACATTGATTGTAAATTTGACCAATTTTGATCCATTTTCTGCTGAGGATTAAGCGTTGAAATACAACACACTTAATGAGTTCCTAGATTACGTAAAATCACGTGATGCACATCAACCCGAATTTCTTCAAGCTGTAGAAGAAGTGATGACCAGTTTGTGGCCATTCATTGAAAAGAATCCACAATACGCAGCACATGGTTTACTAGAACGTCTAGTTGAACCTGAGCGTGCGATCCAGTTCCGTGTTGCTTGGGTAGATGATCAAGGTCAAACACAGGTTAACCGTGCGTTCCGCGTACAGTACAACTCAGCGATTGGTCCATTCAAAGGTGGTATGCGTTTCCACCCGTCAGTGAACCTTTCTATTTTGAAATTCCTCGGTTTCGAGCAAACTTTCAAAAATGCCCTGACTACATTGCCTATGGGCGGTGGTAAAGGCGGTTCTGATTTTGACCCTAAAGGCAAATCAGAAGGCGAAATCATGCGTTTCTGCCAAGCGTTAATCATCGAGCTTTATCGTCATCTTGGTTCTAATACAGATATCCCAGCGGGTGATATCGGTGTGGGTGGCCGCGAAGTTGGCTACATGGCTGGTATGATGAAAAAACTCAGCAATGACACTTCATGTGTATTCACTGGTAAAGGCCTGACTTTCGGTGGTTCTCTGGCTCGTCCAGAAGCAACGGGTTACGGTACAGTGTATTTCGCTGAAGAAATGCTGAAAACTCGTGGCGAAAGCTTTAAAGATAAAGTGGTAACAATCTCTGGTTCTGGTAACGTTGCGCAGTACGCTGCTGAAAAAGCAATGTTCCTAGGTGCTAAAGTTGTTTCTCTATCTGATTCTGCGGGTACTGTTCACGTTAAAGACGGTTTCACTGAAGAGCTTCTTGCTGAAGTGATGGAACTGAAAAACGTTAAACGTGGCCGTATCTCTGAATTTGCATCTAAACACGGTTTTGAATACCTTGAAGGTCAACGTCCTTGGGGTATCAAATGTGATATCGCGCTTCCATGTGCGACTCAAAACGAACTTGATGCGAATGATGCAGCAGCGCTTCTTGCAAACGGCGTAATCTGTGTTGCTGAAGGTGCGAACATGCCTTCTACACTTGAAGCGGTTGAGAAATTCGTTGAAGCGAAAATTCTTTATGCGCCAGGTAAAGCATCTAACGCCGGTGGTGTAGCAACTTCGGGTCTGGAAATGTCTCAAAACGCATTGCGTTTAGGCTGGACTTTCGAAGAAGTTGACGAGCGCTTACACGCAATCATGAAAGAAATTCACCGCAACTGCGTAAAATTCGGTACGAAAGAAGACGGTACCGTGAACTATGTAGATGGCGCAAACATCGCTGGCTTCGTAAAAGTTGCTGATGCAATGCTTTCTCAAGGCGTATTCTAAGTCTGACTGAGTTTAAGCTTGAAAAAAAACCGAGGTGAATGCCTCGGTTTTTTTATATTGCGATTTTATCGTTATAGAGTGCCTTTGACTGCTTCACGCTGTACGGTCATGTCGAATACATAGGCATATTTAGACTGGTCAGCTGCCGGATTTTTAATTTCATAACGTTTGACCCGAATAATCTGAAGCTCATTCGGTGTATGCTGAAAACCTTCAATTTGATCATAGAATAAAGTCCAGTCTTTATCGACCTGAGTCTTTAAGCCTTTTTCATCATATTTGATTTCTTTTACTTGCAAGCAGGTTTGTTGAGCTACACCCGTACAGGCTTTAGTCTGCGGTGAAACTTCTAGCAAAATGGTTTCTGCCTGACCTTGGTATTTGGTTTCCGGTGTCATTTTTCCGGTAAAGACATATTTTTGACTATCAGCTGCAGTAATACTCAGTTTCGGCTGATTGGCATCACTTAGATCCAGACTAAACGGAATATCACGCTTTTGCAGAAGCTGGCTGATAAAACGTTCCTGTTCCATTAATGGTGCATCACATGCCATCATGGTGCCCATCATGTCACCCGTACTCAGGGTATTATCTTTAACATTCCAGCTCGTGCCAAGGCCATTACAGCCAGAAGCGACACTCAGTCTGCCTTGCTGATCAAAGCTCAGAACAATCGGGCGTTGCAGCCCACGATCAAGTTCCCAGGTATAAGCGGGCAAAATTTGTGTAGGCGTTTTTAATGTAGTAGATAGAGTAGAAATAGCCGGATCTCCTGAAGTGACAGGAAGATGAGAAGATTGACATGCAGTTAAAGCCAAAGGGAATAGGGCAAGCGCAAAAATACTGAATTTCATTGGTTTATATTCTATGTACTAAAGTTTCAACATGATTATAATCAAGAGATTAACAAAAAATATGGATACAAATCGTAGCTTTTGCTAACAAAATGTATCCAAATTAAAAAGTCAGATTTTAAATAAGCGGAGCTATCGGTTAGTCAAAACGGTAGATATCCATCCCCAAAGCGCCCATCGTAAAACTGCTGTGTACGATGCTGAAACGGTTGCCGGTACCCATAGCAAAGAACAGTGGAGCAAAGTGTTCCAGTGTTGGGTGATTACGTTTTAGCTGAGGAATAGACTGCCAGTCCAGAACGGCATCAAAATCACTATGGGTTAATTTATTGGCCACATAGTTTCGGAAGGTAGATGCCCATTCTGGAACTTCATCGCTATTTCCCTGCCAGGACAATTCACGCAAATTATGGGTAATGCTCCCTGACCCGATCAGGAAAACCTGCTGCTCACGAAGTGGCGACAAAGTCTGGCCAATCTTGTAAATCTCTTCTGCACTCATCGACATCGGCAAAGAAATTTCAACTACTGGGATATCTGCTTCTGGATACATATGTAAGAGCGGCATCCAGACGCCATGATCACGCGGACGGGTGCTGTTGGCATGTGCAGAGAGACCGGCATTGGCCAATAAGCCCAAGACTTGCTCAGCCAGCTCTGGATTGCCGGGAGCTGGGTAGCGTAACTCATACAATTCATGTGGAAAGCCACGGAAGTCATGCCAAGTTTCAGGACGAATACCTGTATTGACTTCCAGAGCTTCACTTTCCCAATGTGCCGACATAACAATAATGGCAGTTGGACGTGGCAGATTCAGGCTTAAACGGTGCAATGCCGGGCCAACCTGCTCAGGATTGAGCGCGAGCATGGGAGAACCATGAGAAATAAATAAGCCGGGCAAAGTCTGTAAGTTCATAAGTCAAACCACATTAATTCAATGTTTTAATCATGCAATAAAAAGGAAAGCAAAGGCAGGGGTGATTGTTCAACAAAACGTTGCATAATCAGAACGCATCAACAGATCAGCCTGCACGGTGATAAGGATGATTATGGTTAATGCTCATGGCACGATACAGTTGTTCAATCAGCATTACACGGACTAGCGGATGTGGCAAGGTAAGTTTAGACAGAGACCAATGCCAGGCTGCTGCTTTTCGGACTGCTTCAGAATGGCCATCTGGCCCGCCAATCGCCAAGGCAATATCATGACCTTCCAGCATCCAGCCTTTCATAGTTTCAGCCAGTTTTTCCGTACTAAACTCACGTCCACCGACTTCTAGTGCAATCAGGACTTCATTCTGTTTTAAGGCATTTAAAATACTGTCACCTTCAATATTCCGGTATTTCAGAATATCGGCTTCAGAATCGTTTTTGCCCCGTTTCGCCATGGGCAATTCAACCACCTGAGTCTGTACAAAAGGCTGGATACGTTTGAAATAGTCTTCAAAGCCTGTCAACACCCAAGCCGGCATTTTCTGGCCGATGGTTAAGATACGGATTTTCATAGAACTGGATCAATAATTAGATACTTCATTATAACGATCAAACAACACGAAGTTGAGCTAGGGAAACAAATTGAAATTGAAATCATGAATTTAATGTTGCTTTAATATCCATGATTCAAGTATCCGCTTGATAATAAAGGAATGGATAATAAGAAATGCGGACCAGTTTCATTATTAAAAGATCTTGTACTTTTCTACTAATTATTCTTGGTTTAACCAGTTCAGGCATGAGCTTTGCTGCGCCTGCAAATTTTTCCTCCAAACAGGCTCAGCCAGAACATCTGAAACTGTTTATCAAACAGATTATCAGTGTGGACGAATACCGGAATTTTAAAAATACAAGTGAATTGAATCGAGTATCCGCATGGCTCAAAGAACAAATGCGTCTGCTTGGCATTCCATGTCAGTTCCAAAACTATATTGTAAATAACCTAAGCTATAGAAATGTGGTATGTCAGCTGAATTCCAAAGCCAAAACCAAACTGGTTATTGGCGCCCATTATGATGTCTTTAGTGACTTGTATGGAGCTGATAACAATGCTTCTGGTGTAGCAGGGGTACTGGAAACAGCTCGATTACTGGCCTTACAAAAGTCAAAACTCAAACATAATATCGAGTTTGCTTTCTATACACTGGAGGAGCCACCATATTTCAAGACTGAACATATGGGAAGTTATTTACATGCCAAAGTACTAAAGATCCAGAAGCAAAAAGTGAAAGGTGTCATTATTCTGGATTCTATTGGCTATTATGATGAAAATCTAGTGCAGACCTATCCGACAGGTTTGAAATGGATCTATCCACGGCATGGGAACTTCATTGCTGCGATTGGACATTTGGCATCAGCCAGTTTGACAGGAGATTACTGCACGTCCATGCAACGTTTCAAGCGGCTAGACTGTCAGCGTTTTATTAGTCCGGCATTTGCTCAGGACATGAATTTTTCTGGCTATTTGAATTATGCCAAGTTTAACTATTCAACTATGCTGATTACAGATACAGCGTATTATCGTAATCCTTACTACAATACCGAGCAGGATACCTTAGATAAACTGGATCTGACCAAGATGGCTCAGGTCGTGAATGGTTTGGTCGATATGGTGATTCGTCTTTAAAATTATCTTCGTTTGGATACAAAAACACCCTGCCAGAGCAGGGTGTTTTTCAAAGCCTTTAGGTCTTAATGACGTGCAGCTTTAGCTTCTTCGCTCGCTTTCACAATTGGTGGTTTGACCAGTGATTTCGGCATATCGATCAAAGCCAAAGGTAAAATCTCATCAATCGATTTAACAGCTTTGATTTCTAAGCCTTCTTTTACATTCTCAGGAATTTCCGCAAGGTCGCGAACGTTTTCCTGTGGAATGAACACCAGTTTAATGCCACCACGGTGCGCAGCAAGCAGCTTCTCTTTCAAACCACCGATACGCATTGCACGGCCACTCAAGCTGGTTTCACCTGTCATCGCAATATCTGGACGAATCGCAATACCGGTGAATGCAGACACTAGAGCAGTCGTCAGTGCCAAACCTGCAGATGGGCCATCTTTCGGAGTCGCACCTTCTGGTAAATGCACGTGCACATCAGTTTCTTCAAAGCGGGAAGCTTCGATACCTAATTCAGCCGCACGGGTACGAACGACAGTCATGGCAGCGGTAATTGATTCTTTCATTACATCACCAAGTGAACCGGTGGTAATGAATTTACCTTTACCGGGTACTGCTGCAACTTCAATAGTCAGTAACTCGCCACCCACTGAAGTCCAAGCCAAGCCGTTTACGCGGCCGATTTGAGCTTCTTCTTCCGCCATACCGTAGTCAAATTTATGTGGACCCAAGTAATCTGGAAGATTACCTGCATTCACTTCAACCTGAAGATTTTTAGCTTTCTTGCTAACCGCTTCTTTCACTACCTTACGTGCAATTTTAGACACTTCACGTTCAAGGTTACGAACACCAGCTTCACGCGTATAACGACGCACGATGTCACGAATCGCTTCTTCATGCACAGTCAACTCTTTAGCACGTAAACCATTGTTCTTAATTGCTTTAGGAACAAGGTAACGGTCAGCAATGTTAACTTTCTCTTCTTCGGTATAACCAGGCAGACGGATCACTTCCATACGGTCCAGCAGGGCCTCTGGAATATTCATGCTATTGGCAGTACAGATGAACATCACTTCTGACAGGTCAAGGTCAAGATCAAGATAGTGATCGTTGAACTTGTTGTTCTGTGATGGATCAAGTACTTCAAGCATCGCAGAAGCTGGATCACCACGGTAGTCTTGAGCCATCTTGTCGATCTCATCGAGCAGGAACAGCGGGTTTTTCACGCCAACTTTGGTCAATGACTGCACGATCTTACCTGGCATCGCACCAATGTAGGTACGACGGTGACCACGAATTTCTGCTTCGTCACGTACACCACCGAGGGCCATACGGACAAACTCACGGCCAGTCGCTTTGGCAATCGATTCACCCAAGGAAGTTTTACCTACACCTGGAGGACCGACTAGACACAGGATTGGACCGCGTAATTTTTTCACGCGAGACTGAACCGCCAGATATTCCACAATACGGTCTTTGACATCGTCCAGACCATAGTGATCGGCATCCAGGATTTCCTGAGCTTTGTTCAGGTTAATGCTAACTTTGCTGGCTTTGTTCCATGGCGTATCTAGAATCACTTCCAGATAGTTACGAACTACCGCAGCTTCGCTAGAGGCTGGTTGCATTGCTTTGAGTTTACGGAACTCAGATTCCGCTTTCTTACGCACATGCTCAGGCAGATCAGCTTCAGCCAGACGTTTTTCGATTTCCGCAACGTCATCTTCTGCACCGCCATTCATATCGGAAAGCTCGCGCTGAATGACTTTCATTTTTTCATTCAGGAAGTATTCGCGCTGGTTTTTTTCCATTTGACGTTTAACCGAGTCATGCAAAGTCTGTTCAATCTGCTGTTCTTCAGACTGTTGCAATAAATATGTCATCAACTCAGTTAAATGTGCATCGAACTCGTCGTATTCGAGGAATTTCTGTTTCACTTCGATATTCAGAGGAACACGGGTCGCTACGAAGAATAACAGCTGCAGTAAGTCTTCGATTTTATTCGCCGCTGCAATCAGCTCACGAGCATTACGAAGTTTTGCTTCAGCATACTGAGCGAACAGGGCACGCAGCTCCTGTAAGCGCGTAGCTTGAGTGGTTTCATCGACTGATACAGTCATTGGGCTAAGTTCATGCTCAGCAGTCAAATACTCATTTTCATCAATGATGGTTTTGAGCTTGGCACGATACAGTCCTTCAATCAGGACTTTAATACAGTTTTCATCATTTTCGTGATTCACAACTTGCACAATCTTCGCGACAGTACCGTATTGATAGAGGTTGTCGTGATCAATTTCTTCTGTAAGCGAATCTTTTTGCGCAACTACAAATACTAGATTGTCACTGTTACGAGCCACATCAACTGCATTGATCGATTTTTCACGACCGACAAATAGCGCAATTTGCATGTGTGGATACACCACCACATCACGTAGCGCCAAAAGTGGTAATACACTTGGAACCTGAGGCTCTAAGGTTTCTTGATTCATAATAATTTCAGACATGGGCACTCCTAATGAGTGACAACGGTGTTGCCATGTTTTTAATAGTGATGGGTAATTTAAAAATTACAAGGGCTATAGCGACTAAATTGTATAAAAAATTACTAATTATTTGATTTTAAAGTACTTGTGTATTTGGAAATACATCATTTAACGCTTAAAACGTTGTAAAAGTGTAGGCGTAAGCAGGGCATCTAGAGGCTGGTCCCAAACTTCTCGGACTAAAGGTTGTGACACACGCTGAAAGTCATGCGCCAGTCCAAGGCGAAAAGGACGGCGCGCTGCTGTTGCCAGCGTACGATCATAATAGCCACCTCCCATACCAATCCGGGTACCATATTGATCACAAGCTAATAGTGGCATAACCAAAAGATCCAGTTTTGAGACATGCAGCCCCCGTGTAGCCATGGGTTCACGCATTCCCAACCGATGATGAGCAAAACGCTGGGAATGATAATGATTTTGACTGATTTCTACCCACGTGAGCCGCTGGTTCATATTGCAAATATTTGGGAGATAAACCCGTTTATGATGCTTAAAGCAGTATTCAATTAGCGCCTGAGTGCGAACCTCACCGAAAGCATCCAGATAAACCCCCACAGACTTGCTTGCATGAAATTCTGGCAAAGTCCGAATCATATTCAGGATACGTTGTTGAGTCTGTTTTTGGGTAAATCGAGAGAGTTGACGGCGCTGTTTACGTAGCTGTTTGCGAAGTTCGGAAAGATTCATCGTCGTCATAAATATGGTCTTCAAGATTTTAGGGCATTAGATTAATAAAATGCCATAACTTAAATAGAGGGTAGCAACATAGCGAGTATTATAGGCATCTGTATGAATTTTTGATTGAATTTTAAAAATAATGAAACATTTATGATGAATTAATCGATCTGTACTTAGATCCAGGTAACTTTTTAAAAGACGAAAAAAGATACGGATACAGGACGCTAAACCAGGAAAATGTAATAAATTTGAGATTTATAAAACAAGATAAATAATGAAATATTTTTAGAAAAATAGAAGCACTCCGAAGATGCCGCTGCATGTCATTACCCTTGAACCCTAAAGTTCAAGGTGGACGAGACGCATACTTGCTGGGTTTCCCATACCGGATGGGCATACACTCTAAATATGCAGAACTCAATCCTAAGATTTAAATATCGGCTCAGGGGAATCTGACCCGCTGGCGAACATCTCAGAGTTAGACTAAGTATAAACGATAATGCCGATGTGGCAACTCTATGCTGTTCGTGAACTGTAAACAGTTTAGTCGAACGACCGAAGTTTAAACAAAAAACTCGATTATTCAGTTAGTTCTTCAACTTCTTCTAAAATAGTTTGTAACAAACGTTCGCAGTGCGCATATTGTTGCAGGGATTTATTCATCGTCAATACTTCCTGCATCAGTTCCAGTGCCACCATAATGATCAGTTTACTTGGTTCCATACGAGGGGCTTTACGGCGAAATTCATCGTATTTTTCATTGAGTAATTGCGCTGCACGTTGTAGTTCATCCTGCTGATCCGCAGTCGAGGCCAGACGGAAACTATGACCCAATACCTTTAAGTCGATTGCGATTTGTTCACTCATGATGAAGCTTCCTCAGTCACTTCAGTAGGATGGGCCAATTGCTGAATTTCCTGTGCATTTTGGTCTTGGGCTGTTCCCAAAATCGCCAGACGTTGAATAATGGCTTCAACTTTAGCTTTGGCATTTTCATTTTTTTGGGTAAGACGTTCAGATTCCTGATTCAGGCGCTGAATTTCTTGTTGAGCATGACGCTGTTCCAGCAATAACTTTTCTTTCAGCACACGCAATTCATTGCGTTCAGCCAGAATTTCCTGAAAACGGTTCTTTAGATCAGTGCAACTTTTTTCCAGACGGCTATAACGATCTGCCAGTGCTGTAGCATCTTGGTTTAAATGCTGAAACTGATTACGTGATTCTGTCAGTTGCTGATTGAGGTTCTGGATTTCTTGTTGTTTTTGCGCAATAAAGCTATTTTTTTGTTCAATTTGAGTTTCATGTTGCACGCTTGAAGCCTCTTGCTTCTCACGTAAACTGGTATTCTCACTTTCAAGTTGTGCAAGTCGCGTTTTTAAAACGCCAATATGCACTTGTAGACGCTGTAATTCTTCTAACATATCGAGGTCGCACAGTGTTGCAAACAAAGGTAATATATAAAGCAGTATAGAGATTGGATAAACGAATGCAAGACGATATTTCAGGTTGGTCAGAATGGTACCGCAATTTTTCTTCAATTGAAGAAATTTCTAGCCCAAGCGAACTGCATGGTTTGCTTACTGGAATTGTCTGTGTCACTCAGGCACCTTCAAGTGATGAATGGGTACAGATTTTAGAAACGCTAGATGTCCCTGAACTGAATCCTGAAGCATTAGAATTGTTAACAGGTGAGGCAGAAGACATCTTTCATGCGCTGTCTGAAGATGAGCTGGATTATCTGCCATTACTACCAGATGATGAGCATAGCTTGGCAGAACGCGTTCAGGCTCTGGCTGACTGGTGTGCAGGCGTAGTGCTTGGTTTTGGTCTGGCTTCAGGTCATATCCGCAATGATGAAATGGAACTGATTGAACATTTACAAGATGTTGCAGCAGTTGAATTTGAAGACTCTGATGACGATGCCGAGGGTGAAGAAAGTTATCAGGAGTTGTATGAGTTTGTTCGTCTGATTCCAGTAAGCCTGTCCGTCGGTCGTAAGAAAGTAGAGGTTGAGGAAACACCTTTATTGCAGAAATTCACGCAAAAAGCACCAGCTCCAGCTTCTGCAACTGAAGCGCAATCTGTAGTTGAAATTTTCTCGCCGAAACGTCCGAGTTAAGTTCAAGCGGTTTTAAACACAAATTAAAAACGGTTCTGAAACCGGCATATTTTTTGCTGAGTCTTCTCATGAAGATGATAGTAAATTGATCTGACCCGTTTTCAGAATCAAATTTTAAATAACAGTAGCAATTGATAAGAAGTAAGGTGTAATGAAGAAACTGACTCAAGCCGATTTTCAGGAACGTCGTGACATCCTCGCAGGGGAAATGGGATTACGTAGTATCGCGATTATTGCCACCAGCCCGGTTGCCCTGCGTAACCGTGATGCAGATTATAAATATCGTGCGGACAGCAGTTTCTTTTACCTGACCGGATTTGCTGAGCCTGAAGCAGTTGCAGTCATTGAAACTTTTGATACGGAAGAAGAAGGCTATACCTATAGTCTGTTCTGCCGCGAACGTGATCGTGAAATGGAAATCTGGAATGGCTACCGTGCCGGAGTGGATGGCGCCGTTGATGATTATGAAGCGGACGAAGCTTATGCGATTGATCTACTGGATGAGGAAATCCTCAACAAGCTTCAGAACAAAGACAAGCTTTTCTACCGGATTGGGCACAATGCCGAATTTGATGCACGCGTAGCTAAATGGATTGCAACAGCCAGTGGTGAAAGCCGCCGTGGTACTTCTGCACCGGCACAGATCATGCGGCTGGATCGTATCGTTGATGAAATGCGTCTGCATAAAGATGAAAATGAAATTGAACTGATGCAGCTTGCATCGGATATTTCTGCAGAAGCCCATACACTGGCTATGCAGAAAGTTCGTCCAGGCATGATGGAATATGCTTTAGAAGCTGAATTGAATTATATCTTTGGTAAAAATGGCTGTGTACCATCCTATAACAGTATTGTCGGTGGCGGTGAAAATGCCTGTATTCTGCATTATGTGGAAAATGATAAAGAGCTGAAGGATGGTGATCTGGTTCTGATTGATGCTGCCTGTGAATATCAGTTTTATGCATCAGACATTACCCGTACGTTCCCGGTAAATGGTAAATTCAGCCCGGAACAAAAAGCTTTATATAATGTCGTACTGGATGCACAGATTGCTGCGATCAATGCTGTTCAAATCGGGAATTCTTATAAAGAGCCGCATAATGTGGCGGTTCGCATTCTGGTTCAAGGTTTACTTGATTTGGGGATTATGCAGGGGGAACTTGAAGAAATTATCCAGACTGAAAGTTTCCGCCAGTTCTATATGCACGGTACTGGGCATTGGCTCGGTATGGATGTCCATGATGTAGGTACATATAAAGCCAACGGTGAATGGCGTGCATATGAAGAAGGTATGGTCGTGACCGTTGAGCCGGGTCTTTACATTGCGCCAGATGATGAAACTGTAGATGCGAAATGGCGTGGCATCGGAATCCGGATTGAAGATGATGTGGTTGCTACCAAAAATGGCCCACTAGTGCTAACTGCAAAAGTAGTGAAAACTGTGGAAGATATTGAAGCCTTAATGGCTCAAGCACGTGCTGCTTAAATAAAAGATATAAAAAAGTCGATGATCGCATCGGCTTTTTTATCTTTATAGGAAAAAGCTAAAAATTGACTTATTGAAGACATTAATTTTTCTAATCTATTGATATTAAAATGAGTATTTATAAAATTTTAAGAAAATGTAAATTATTTTCTTAGAAATAAGTTATCCAATAGCTAGATAGAACAAAGATACTATCGAGAAACAAGCAAGACATTTACTTACGTTAATCGCGACTTATTCAAATAAAATTAATTTTGTTAAAATTGAGAATTATAAGATGACAGGAATTCAACACAGCAATTGAGTTTTTAGCATCAAAGCAACATATTAATTCCGATTTCGTTCTCATACTTGACCTGTTCCTTAAATAAACTCAAAGAAGAGCAGGAGAAAAATGATGAGACTAAATACGCTTGACTGGATTGCTTATGCTTTAGCGATTATTGGTGGCATCAACTGGGGTCTGGTTGGTGCGTTTAACTTTGATTTAGTCGCTGCCATCTTTGGTGAAATGAGCGCACTATCTCGAATTATTTATGTATTGGTTGGTTTGTCTGCCTTGTATCTGATTTATACGGGTACAAAATTGGGTCGACGCGATGTACATCATGAGTCTCAGGCTCGAGTAGTACGTTAACTGACTGAAAGTTAATTGAAATCATTGATATTTTTTTAATTAACTGATGCCTATAATAGATTAGTTAATTTAAAAGATATAAAGGCATTTAACAAAAACGGAGCTTAGGCTCCGTTTTTCGTCTTTAAATTGGTCAACCTATATAAAATTTTAAATTGATAAAAACCGTATAAAGTGATCAAAAAATCTCTATAAGTTTTTTCTATCAACCGGATAAAAATACTTAAAGAAGTTAAATGGTTCTTTGCCTAATTTAATTAACCTTTTTTCTAAAACCAGATAAATAATAGAACCTGCTAAGATAGAAGAAGTAATAAGTATAGAGCTAAATAGGTAAGGGTTTAATATATTGAGTTTGTTTAAAACCATAGCAACTGGGCTTAAAGTAAAAGGATGAATCAAATATAAAGAGTAAGATGAATCTCCAAGATGATTAAAAAATCTTAAAATTAGTGATTTGGTTTCAGTGATTAAGTCCTCTAAAGCTACGCATCCAATAAAAATGAAAAACATCGGGATCCCGATTTTTAATGATCTCAAGGTGATGAAATCAGGTAATTTATAAAAGTTTTGATAGGCTAGTAGGGAAGCTCCGATAAGAATCATAAATATAGACATTAATCGGGAAAGACTAGTATTTTTTATAATGATAAATGCCAGAACGCCTAAAGCGAATTCAAGCAAAAGATTATGGGTTAAAAACATCAGAAATTCAGATTTTGGTTGGAGTATTAAACCTATAGCCACAACAACTGAAAAATATAGAATGATAAAAAGATATTTATATAAGTCTTTTAATAAAAAGATTAGGAAAAATGAAAAAATAAAATAATAATAAAATTCATAGCTTAAGGTCCATCCATTATTGATTAAAAATTTACTGCCATTCGGAATTAAGAAGAAGGATTCGAAAATTCCTGTTTCACCACCAGATGAATTTATAAGATTTGGAGAAATCAGAAATACGATTAAAGCAAAAAAACTGAGAACCCAATAAAGAGGAATGATTCGGATGAATCGGTTTCTCATGAAATTTAAAAAATTAACTTTTTTATTATATGTTGTATAACACATAATAAAGCCAGAGATGATGAAAAATAAATCAACGCCAGAACCGCCTATGTGATACCACTGGAGTGCATCTACATTGTATTGTTGTCCTTTAAAGGAGGTATGGCTTATAACTACCATTAAGGCAGCAATCCCCCTAAGAAATTGCACTGAATAAAGCATAGTTATTATTTTATTAAAGTATTTAATTTAAACTATCATACTCAATGTTTGTCTCACAAATATAGGCGAATTCAAACATGAGG